>JAPZAR010000029.1 GCA_027460535.1 Candidatus Methanoperedens sp. | reverse complement strand
ATCAAAAGGATGAGAGGGCAACAGGTTAATCTACGGGAACGGATCCCAAACGCAATGTTTGTTACCCTCTCGACCTACTTTTATGTAGGTGCAAGAACGTTTTTATATTTCTCGCATGGATGTTGTATATACGAACGCAAATAAACGCAGATGGTGTTTATCCGCCTTCATCGGCGTTATGCTCGTCGTGACGCATGGACACGTATGCTTGCGGGCATATCGCGTGGCCATATCCACGTATGGCGGAGCCATACGTCAAGGGTCGCGTCCCTTGAGTACGCGTCCACGTATGCAGCTGGCATACGTGTGCACGGCGTCAACCGACGTGACGGTTGTGCGACGTCAACTGGCGCAATGGTTGACGTGGATGCGCCGCTTCGAAACCCTGCGGGTTCTCAGACCGAAAGCTAACGGTTCTCGACTCCCAAACAACACGTATGCCCTGCAGGCATACATGGACACGCCATCCCGAGGCGTGACTCGGGACGCCCGCGACTCGGGGCTTTTATCCGCGGTTTGTTATCTTCCTGAATCAATTATGATTATAAAAGAATCTCATGATAGCATTGCCTACTGTAGATGCAGGTATTCTTTTGTTAAAGATTTCACTATTTCTGACAGCTCATCAAGCTTTCCAGTAAAGAAATGGTCAGCCCTATCCATTTTGATGAGCTTTTTTGGTTCAGATAGCCATGAGTAAAGCTCTTCCACTTTCTCGACGGGTATGAGTTGATCCCGCATACCATGAACAAAAAGCCTGGGTTTCATACAATCCCTGAGAAAAGTCATATCCACAAAATTGACAGGTGTACCTACCCCAATGATCATCTTCACCCTTGTGTCTTCACATCCCGCTTTCATGCTCATCCATGCCCCAAAAGAGTGACCTGCAATAATGAGGCTATCTCCCCAGCCTTCCATATAGTCTAGTGCAGCTACGGCATCATCCTTTTCTCCTATGCCATTGTCGTATCTATCGCTGCTTCTGCCAACCCCACGGAAGTTGAAGCGCAGCGAGGGTATGCCCAGCGCAAGGAATGCATGGGATACCGCGACCACGACTTTGCTGTGCAAGGATCCTCCATAAAGGGGATGAGGGTGGCATACAACTGCTGCAGCAGGGTATTTTTCGCATTCCGGGAAAGGGAGCATGAGCTCCGCCTCGAGCAAACCAGCACTTGATGGCAACATGACCTCTCCGGTCGTGTGAGGTGATTCTATCATTTATGTTTGCTTAATCGAATGTACTTATCTCGGCGGGTCCGGGATATGGAGCACCGGAGATTATTTCTTATCAAGCGCCTTGCGAATATTCTGGGCTACATTTTCGAGTTTTGGTACTTCTTTTGTGAGCTTGCTTATCTCCTCTTCGCGTTTCTTCGCCCCGGGGGTTTTGCTTTTCTCATGGCATTCTGCGCATCTGTACCCGAGGACTGCCAGCCGTGCTGAATAGACCGGGTACCTTTTCCTGCTCGTCAGGTCAGCACCGCAATCCATGCATTTGTTCTCGTCCATCTTTTTCATGCTATCTCTTTACCTTAACTGCCTTTAATAAATAGCCTTTCTCGCATGGCTCCATTATCTCACCCGTCACCTCAACAACTGTGAATTTATCCCCGCGCCTGACCCCAGACGGATTGCAGACAATATAATTTACACAATTGGCTAGATTGCAGTTGGGTTTTTCAAACACTATTCTGGAACCTTTAATGGCTTTCCGTGATTCAAGGCTCATCGTTATCGGTTCTTCCATAACCTCGACCGCACAGACTCCCGAATCGTGCACAGCACACTCAAGTTTCCCGCCATTTCTCAAATTTATTATCCTATACCTGCTGCCAGTAACCAGGCTGAGGCATGTTTTATTAAATTTACATACTTCACACTCTCTTGCTGGCCCTCTAAAAATGAATTCGTTCCCTACTTTTGCAAGCTTTGTTCCTATCAACGTTATGCTTATATCTGGTTCTTCCATATAATTCACCTGATTCATTTTAATATAGCTATTAGATAACTTTTGTAATTTTTGCAGCCTTCTCCGCAGCTTCCCGGGTCAGTCCCGTTCCAAGGATGGTATACCTTTCAGGACGTATCCCGTGCGCATTAACGAGCGCTTCGATAATATATTCTTCCCCTATTCCCAGTTCGGAAGCATTTACAGGCGCTCCAATTGTTTTAAGAGCAGTGCGTATTTCCTGCCAGTTGCCACCGTGAAGGTACATCATTATAATTGTGCCCACGCCGCATTGTTCGCCGTGAAGGGCAGGATGCGGTGCGATCTCGTCCAATGCATGGCTGAACTTGTGTTCGGAACCGCTCGCAGGACGGGAAGAACCCGCGATGCTCATGGCCACGCCGCTTGCCACCAGCGCTTTCACAACAGTCCATGCAGACTCCTCTATGCCGGGTTTGATGGCTTCGGCAGATTCGATGAGTATTTTTGCGGTCATCTTGGAGATTATGGAGGCATATTCGCTATAAGGTTCATCGCGCAGTCTGTGCGCAAGTTCCCAGTCCCGAACAGCAGTGTAATTAGATATTATATCCCCGCATCCGGCCGCGAGGAGGCGGTACGGCGCTGCAGATATTATTGCAGTGTCTGCAACAACGGCTATGGGGGTCTGTGCCTCTTCTGAAACTGTTATATTATCCCGCATGATCGAGGCTCGCGAGGATACAATTCCATCATGGGATGCCGCAGTGGGAACGCTAATGAAAGGAAGGTCAAGGTGCTTCGACGCAAGCTTGGCGATATCTATGGATTTCCCGCCGCCGACGCCAAGCAAGAAAGAGGCCTTCACCTCCGTTGATATCTTTTCGACTTTGATGACCTCTTCAAGTGAGGGGCTTTTTATGATCGCCTCATTCACATTAAAACCAGAGTCTTCGAGTGAGACTTCAACCGTTTTTCCAGCAGCTTTGAAGGTGGAGCCGCCCGCAACGACAAGGGCACTCCCATTAAGCTTAAGATCTTGACACACCTTACCAGTGTCGTTGATCACACCATGGCCGACAACAACATTTCTCGGAAGCTGCATCCATTTGTTCTTATGGTTCTTTTCCTTGTTCTCCTTCATAGGGTCCCTATACGAATATAATAGATACACTCTGGGAGTATATATATAAGTATTACATTAGCGGCATAATCAACGATACATCTTATTTGCGGATACCACTCATGGCATGCGCTATGCCTTGAGAATCAGAATATTAAAACCATTCCGCAGCCCTATTGCGAGCCCAAGAACAAATAACACTGTCTTGATATAATTTGTCTCATTTATGTCTTCGCTATACTTGTCAATATAATATAGCACAGGCACAAGCACGACAAGCTTCAAAGGAAACATCACCCATGATCCGGAGCCGAACAAAGTGAGGCCGATTGATTCTACATATTTTATCAGCGTTCCTCCAAGAACATGCTCCTCAGAGAAGCCAAAAAATGTTATGCCTGCAAATGAGCCAGCAGCATCCATCATGTGCGCCTCAATCACGCCAATGTTCCACCAGGTGAGGAACTTGGGAAATATCTTCCTCGCGCCGACAAGGATAAGGATGGAAGCTGTCCAGAGAAGCACAATCAGGCTGAATCCTTTCAAGTTGGTGAGGGGCGACAGTGAGAGCATAATAATTCCAAGTATCGCCCCCGACACGCCCCATGTTTTCCAATAATCGATTTTTTTCTTCCTTTGAATGTACAGGGATAGGAAAAGCGTGGATATCGCAAGGAGAAAATCGATCAGCGTCACATAGGGAGTTATAAACCACACTGATTTCGTAAAGCCCGTGTCGTAAAGAAGCCGTATGCTCATTGCAAAAAAAGCCCACATGCTTGCTGCAAAAAGAAAACCCCTGTCAATCCTTAGCCCTACCCTCTTTATTATGTACACGTAAATGAAGGACACGCCACATGCAAACAGCAACCCAAAAAGAAGGGTATTTACCGGATTATAAGCTTTAACATCGGTTGCAGAACTTATGATGTAATCCAAAAGGTTATTAACCATGTCGACCAGAAAATACTTGCACAAATGCTTATATTTATCGGTTGTTGCCGTGGTAGACTGCGGATTTTAATGGGAGTATAAAATGCAATATTTGTTCAGATGGGATGAAATTCCGGGAGAGGATACCGAGAGGTTTATAGGATTTTTGGTCAAGGATTTCGGTGCTGATTGGGCAAGGAATGCGAAAGTTGACAAAAGCGATGACGGCAGTGCGATACATATATCTTCCGAAAATCACTATCTTTCAATGAAGGTTAACAGTGAAAAAACCAGGGCAATTTTGACCATAGATTTTGGCAGGGGCCATGAATTCATTATAAGAACAGAAAAGGGCAGGCTGAAAATATTTAAAATGGGAACAGACATGGATTACTTGTATTCACTGAGAAGATATCTTATCGCTATTACGGCGATCTTTTTGATTTCTCTGATTATGGGTTTGATCGTAGCTGTAGGGAACCCTGGATTGTCAGATAATTACCTGGAAATTTTAAAAAGATCATTCGGCTGGATAAAAACGCTTAATCCGGTAACTATCGTTTTCGTTATTTTCCTGAATAATGCAATAAAAAGCCTGGTGGCAATCATTCTGGGAGTCGGGCTTGGCATCATTCCGGTTCTTTTTGTAGCGGGCAATGGTGTGATCCTGAGCATTTTGGCAGATACGGTTTCCAGGCAGCAGGGCACCCTTTTTGTGATCGCTGCGCTACTACCGCATGGTATAATAGAGGTCCCCATGATACTGATCAGCGCAGGTATAGGGCTTCGCCTTGGGGATGTCGTGTACTCCTCATTGAAAGGCATGAAAGTTGATATAAAAGGGGAGTTGTATGCCGGCCTTGGATTCTATATACGGAAGATAGTTCCACTGCTCTTTGTTGCAGCGATGATCGAGACTTTCGTAACGCCGGTGATCGCCTCGATGTTTATGCCTGGTTAAGCCCGTGCGGCTTCCCTTATAATATCACTTGCGCTCAGTATGCCTATAGGTCTCTGCGAGGCTCCCACGCCTTTCTCCGAGAAAACGATCAACCTGTGAATATGTTTTTCCCTCATTATCTTCACTGCATCGCCAATTGTGGTAGCAGGGTCGACCGCCTCCACATGGGAAGTCATTATAGAGTCTGCAGTAATATTTTCCCAGTCATCTTTTCCTATCACCTTGAGTATGTCCATGTCAGAAATCACACCCATTGCCTCGCCGTCCCGCCCCGTAACTGCGACTGCTGATAATCCCTTTCTGTTCAGCAATGTCGCGATCTGTTTGGCAGTGGCATCCATCGGCACAGTTACCACACCTCTTGTCATTACATCTCTTAATAACTTATTATTCAGTCTCACTTTCTATCTCTCCTTCCTACCTATTTTTAAAAGTCTTCCGATAAATAATTATTCGTAACGATTAATAATAATTATCCAAGTGAGGTTTTTTCAAAAGTATTGAAATCACTGGCAATAAAGACTCAGGTATCTAGCCTGAGTTTATATGACCAGCCCATCCACATTGATATCTGCCACGACCACCCTGGCTCCTTTCTGAGCGAACAAAAGTGCCGTTTCTTTGCCAATACCACTTTCCGCTCCCGTTATAATTGCAACCCATTTTCAAGTTTCATTATGGTCTTCCAGATTGGATATTTTCTTTTCAGTTTCCAAGGAGTCCACTATCAATTCAAAATTAGTTCTCTCTTTATTACAACTTCAATCTGATATTTCTTCGATCGGCTCTGAGGTTCCAGTGCTGCCGAACCCAACCTTTCTGGTCCCGGTTATATCTTCCCGGGTCAGCATATCTTCCAGAATCTGGTCTGTACTGAGCATGTATCTTGCTCTTTCCAGATCTATTTCCCCCGGAAGGTCCTTTTTCCATGAAGGCCAATCCCGGACAAGTAAATCCCCGGGAAAAACCCTCATGAATTCTGGAACCGTTCCAAATGTTTTCCGTATCTCTTCCAGAGTTTCTTCATATTCTCCCATTTCATTCACTCCTTCTTGATTATATGTAAAGTCCCCCATTTATATCTAAAACCTGACCTGTTATGTATTCACCTTCAGGGGAAACAAGATAGGCCACGGCTGCGGCGACCTCTGCAGGCTTTCCCAGTCTGCCGAGGGGTATTTTTGCCAGGATTTTTTCCATCGCTTCTTTCGGGACAGATCTCACCATATCGGTTTCAATGAATCCTGGTGCTATCGCATTGACCGTTATGCCTTTACCTGCGAATTCTTTTGCAAGCGTCTGTGTAAGGCCGATCATTCCCGCTTTCGATGCTGCATAGTTCGCCTGTCCGAAATTGCCCATCCTCCCTATGACAGAGGAGATATTGATTATGCGCCCGTATTTTCGTTCCAGCATATCGTCTATTACGGCTTTGGTGCAGTTGAACGCCCCATTCAGGTTCACAGATATTACTTCTGACCACATTTCCGGGGTCATTTTGACGAACGATTTATCCCTGGTGATTCCTGCGTTATTGACCAGAATATCTATTTTGCCGAATTTTTTGAGCACCTCGTCTTTCATTTTGTTCACCTGCTCGATATCGCTCACGTTCGCCTGAACGATACATGAGTGGCAGCCCATTGATTCCACCAGTTTCGATGCCTCCTTTGCGTGCTCCTTGGTATCCATACGATCTATTATCACCGATAATTTCCCGATTTCATCGATCGTGCCTATGTGGTCTACCAGTTTAGATACGTTCTCTGCATGCTCTCTGGTATTCTGGTAATTTATGGCAACATCCGCGCCTTCCTCCGCCATCCTCATTGCTATCGCCATGCCAATACCTCTTGAGCCCCCGGTTACCAGGGCTACTTTGCCTTTCAGACGCGCTCCATTCCTATTGTTTTCCATTTCTATCTACCTCCCAATTACTACTGCAATACCCTGCCCACCCCCGATACAGAGTGTGGCAAGTCCGTAAGTGCTATCTCTTCTTATCAATTCATGGATCAATGTGACCAGTATCCTGGCTCCGCTCGCACCTATTGGATGCCCGAGGGCTATGGCGCCCCCGTTAACATTTACCCTGTCCATATCCCATCCCAATTCTTTGCTGACGGCAACCGACTGGGCTGCAAATGCTTCATTCACTTCTATAAGATCAATATCATCCAGTTTCAGATCCGCGCGCTCAAGGACTTTCCTGGTTGCGCAAACCGGTCCCATTCCCATTATTTCCGGAGGTATTGCGCAGAACGCGTAGCCAATGATGGTTGCAAGCGGCTCCAGGCCCTTATCCCGGGCCTTTTCTTCCGACATGAGAAGGACCGATGCAGCCCCGTCATTGATCCCGGACGCATTCCCTGCCGTCACTGTGCCATCTTTTTTGAATGCCGGTTTCAACCTGGATAGTACTTCTTTTGTTGTTCCGAATCTCGGGAACTCATCCGTATCAAAAAGAAGAGGGTCGCCTTTTGGCTGCGGGACTTCTACAGGAACTATTTCATCCTTGAACCTCCCGGCTTTTATGGCAGATTCTGATTTATTCTGGCTTTTTGCTGAGAATTCGTCCTGGTCTTCCCGCCTGATGTGATATTTCTCAGCCACATTTTCTGCCGTAATCCCCATGTGGACATTATTGAAAATATCCCAGAGCCCGTCACTTATCATCGTGTCAATTGTCTCATCATTGCCCATCTTGATCCCCCAGCGTGCTTTTTTAAGGGCATACATGGATGCCGACATGGATTCCGTTCCTCCGGTGAGTATGATATCCTCATCGCCCAGCATGATTGCCTGGGCACCAAAGATAACCGATTTCAATCCAGAGCCGCAAACTTTGTTCACGCAGCAGGAAGGTACCTTTTCCGGCAGCCCTGCCCATATCGAGGATTGCCTGGCAATATTCATGCCATGGCCCCCTGAAAGAACATTTCCCATGATAACTTCATCAACCTCGTCAGGTTCAACCTGCGCCCTTTTCAGCGCATCTTTCAGCACCACGGAACCAAGTTGTCCGGGCGTGAAATCCTTAAGACTCCCGCCAAATTTCCCTATCGCGGTCCTCGTTGCCGAAACAATCACTGCTTTGTTCATTTAATTCTCCCACTTGTTTTAAATCTCAGATGGTCAATCCCCCGTCGACCGAGAGCACTGCCCCGTTAACGAACCTCGCCTCATCCGAAGCGAGATAAAGGTATGCGTAGGCAATATCCCGTGGCTCTGCCAGCCTGCGAAGAGGGGTCTTCTCTATCATTATATTCATAATTTTTTCAGGTACTTTCGAAGTCATGGGTGTAACTGTGAATCCCGGAGCGACCGCATTGACACGGATGCCTTTTTTACCGAGTTCCTTTGCAAGGGTCTTGGTCAAACCTATTAGCCCAGCCTTTGCCGAAGCGTAATTTACCTGTCCGATATTACCATATATGCCTGAAATTGATGACGCATTGATAATCACACCACTACCCTGGTTGATCATTACATCGACCACTGCCTGGATGCAATTGAAAGCGCCGGAAAGATCGATGTTAATGACACCATTCCACTGTTCCCTGGTCATTTTAGTTACTAAAGCATCCTGATTGATCCCTGCGTTGTTTATCAGGATATCAATCCGCCCAAATTCATTGATAGTCTTATTGACGACTTCATCCATGTCTTCCTTTATTGAAACATCCCCCCGGACATAGATTGATTTTCCACCTTTTTCGCTTATCTCTTCGCAGACTTTCTTTATTCTCTCATCCGTCCTTCCAGTTATTGCCACCTTTGCACCCTCCTCGGCGAACAGCATTGCAGTTTCCCTGCCAATACCGCTCCCTCCACCTGTAATAATTGCAACTTTGTTATCGAGTCTCATTTTACGCTTCTCCTCGCCTTACGACCTCTTCTTTTACGCACTACCGGTTGTCCGGGTTTTTCCACTCCAGCTTGCTCTCTTTGCTCTTCCGATCGCTCTTTCATCTCTTCCGGTAAAGATCTCGGCTTCAGCCACTCCGCAATCTTCGGACAAACCTCTTTCTGCGATTTGGAACCAACAAAGATACCGATATGCCCCGTCGGGAAAATGAGTGTCTCCTTATCTTCGCTCGCAACCGCATCGTTAAGCGGAATGCTCGCAGCGTTGGGAACAAGATGATCCGTCTCCGCCATAACATTTAATAGGGGCATCGTTATTTTTTTCAGGTCGATCTTCTTCCCGTCTAGCTTCATCTCATTCTTGATGAGAAGGTTGTTCTGGTAGCAGTCCTTCATGAACTGCCGAAAAGCTTCGCCTGCCTGGTCTGGGCTGTCAAATATCCATTTCTCCATCCGCAGGAAGGTCTTGACCGTCTCCTCATTCCTGAGATAACCCGCATTATCAGGCTCGCCTTCGATCCTCTCGAATAATCCCACATACTTGTCTATCATAAGCCTGAAAGGATCCGTGAGCAGGAATCCAACATTCAGCAGATCCCCTGGTACTATCCCATAGTAGTCAACCATCTTGTCAACATCCAGGCTTTTTGCCCAGATATGGAGAAGTCCTTTATCCGTATCGAAATTCACCGGTGTCACAAGGGCAACAAGGTTCTTCACTTTTTCAGGATAAAGTGAGGCGTACATCACGGAAAGCGTTCCCCCCTGGCACACCCCGAGCAGTGTGATCTTTTCCGTTCCCGATATTTCCCTGACTTTGTCCACTGCATTATTTATATAGCCGTTAACGTAATCATCAAGGGTCAGGTACATGTCTGCCCCCGAAGGGTATCCCCAATCAATGATGTAGACATCGAGGCCCTCATTCAGCAGCTTTTTTATCACGCTCTTATCGGGCTGGAGATCCAGGATGTAATACCTGTTAACAAATGCATATACTATCAACACCGGAATCGGATACGATTTTTCTGATGTTGGAATGTAATGCAGAAGCTTCATGTCGTCTTCTGCATAGACGACCTCCGAAGGGGTAGTCCCAACTGTAATTTCGGGAGGTTCCAGCAGTATTTCCATCCCTCTTACGAATTTTATCTGCCTCTCTATGAAATCAAGACTGTTCATGGAGTCCTCCCATCCCCTGCGAGTTCCTTGACGCTCCTGCCAGCTCCTTTACCTTTTTCTTGAGAAAATAGACTTCCCTGTTTATCTCATCGATCTCGGTCCTTGTGGGAAGGCCCAATGTTTTCATGTAATTCTCCTCAAGCATTTCCCTGTTATTTTTCTGGAAATCGATAGAATATGACATGAGCCTGCCCATGCCCGAGGAAAAATGGCCTGACTTCAAGAATTCTTTGAACGTCTCGCTGTAAGTTTCAATCCATAACCTATAAAAATCCCTATATGCTTCAGGGCTGACCTCCCCCTCCACTGCCATCTTTTCGCGCATCCTGCGCATGGCTTCAATGAAAACACTCTGGAAATCGGCCAGGGATTCCATCCATGCCGTGTAAAGGTTGACTGAAAGCGAAAAATTCTTCATCACTTTTTCTGATTTCTCGCGCATCGGGCCCATGGGAGGCATTTCTATGAGCCTGCCATAGGTTGCTTCATAGGTCTTTAACCACATCTCAAAAAACTCGTGGGTGGATTCAAAACAGGTTCTTTCCATACTCAGGCCCGGGCTGTGCTGGGAAAAGACTCGATCCACATATTTGACATGTTCGCAAATGTGTCGGCGTATATCTTGGCCGCGCTCTTTACAGGTTCCATCATCTTCTTCATAGGGCCAATAGTGGGCATGTTCTCGAAGAAGTCTTCGAAAGCTTTCTCATATGTCGTTACCCAGAGGTCGTAAAATTCCTTATAAGCTTCAGGATCGGACGTGCGTCCCGACAGGTCTTTGACCTTTTCCGACATCTTTTCCATGGCAGCTATCCACGTTTTATACATGTTGAGATAGATATTGGTGCTCTCGAGGAAATTTTCAAGCATTTCCTTTGACGGCTTCATGGATTGGACATTGAACATCTTGCCATATGTTTCCTGGTATGTTTTCATCCAAAGATTGTAGAATTCCTTGTAGTCTTCAGGAGTTGCGTTTCCCCTTGAGAGCTCAGCCGTCTTCCCGGAGAGCCTGAACATGGGGTCAACCCAGGGCAAGTACAAGTCAGAGAACGAATTCTTCCATATTTTTGACATCTCTGCAAAATTCTTTAAGTACATATTAGGTATGCCGCCATAATTCCCGAATATTTCCTTCGTGCTTTCCATAGCCGGCATGGAAATGAACTCATCGAATATTTTTTCATAGGATTTCATCCACATATTAAAATGATCCCTGTACTTTTCGGGGTCGGGTGTACCTTTCAGCAAATCTTGCGTTCTCTGCGTGTTCTCCTCTATCTCGGCGACCCAGGATTTGAAGAGGTTGTTCGCTTCCTCCGCGCTTACAAGAAGTTTCTCAAGCGTCTCCCGGTCGGATTTCTGCATCGGGATAGGATAGATTTTCCCAAACGTCTTCTGCTGTGCCTTTATCCATTCATCATAGAATTCTTTGTACTTCTCAGGCGTGGCTTCCTTTGATAGCTCAACTGCTTTTTCGAACATTTCACCCGTGGTTTCTATCCAGGGCTTGTACAGGTTCATGTAGGATTCCTCCCACATTTTTGAAACAGCGGTATAGCTGTCGGCCCATACTTTGAAAACATCTTTTTTTTCTTGACCTTCTTCTTTCTTCATCTCACTTTTCTTCACCATATAAACTCCTCCGATTACATAGTTGATTTTTTCGATCTAAATTTATAATTTTCGAAGATTATAAATTTATAAAGTTGATCTGCTAAAATCCGTTTTTCCCCATAATGGCTGCAATTTTTGCAAATCCATTCCAACCCCTATTATGCGATTTGCTTATATAAAGTTTTTTTATATTGATTAATCATTTAATTTCGCCAACCCTTGCCAGCAATCACTCCTTTCCCTCCCCAGGCGGAAATCCTGGGCATATTAAAATTCTGTCAAGATTTAATGTAACCATAATTCCTTTCGACCCCGGTTTCGATTATAATTTCCACTGTCCTTTCAGGGAAATCATAAAGAGTGCAGGATTATAATAAGATTATATGCCTTTTCGATATCTTGAGGACATCGCTACTTCGGATGTTGCCTTTGAGGCCGAAGGCAGGAATCTGGAAGAATTGTTCAGGGATGCGGCATTCGCGATCTCTGAGGTCATGGCAGATACGAAAAGCATAAAACCAGCGGTTAGCAGAAAGATCGAATTGAAAAACGAATCTATTGAGGGGCTTCTTTTTGACTGGCTCTCAGAGCTGGTCTATCTTAAGGACGCCGAATCGATTCTCTTTGGAAGATTTGATGTGACAATCAAAAAAAATGATGAATACGAACTTTACGCAATAATATCCGGCGAGACCATCGACCGGGAAAAGCATACCTTGAGATCGGACGTAAAAGCAGTCACCTACCATCTATACGAGGTCAGGAAGAAAGGACAAAACTGGATCGCAAGGGTCGTACTTGACATTTAGAAGAACTTTCTATTTTACGAATAGGTTTTTATTGAAAATTTCGCACCCGAAATGTTCTTTGAATTTTATTTTTCCATTTTATTGTATAGTTCAAGCGCATTTAATCCCAAATAGGTAAAATATATGGGGTCATTATAATAAATACCGAAATAGATTCCTGTATAAGATCTTGAAAAAGATCCGTCGGGGTTTTGTTCATCCAATAAGAATTGAACTGCCTTATCAACATCCACTTTTTCAAAAAGGCATGCCATGAATGCTGTTAACGCTAATGACGTTTCTGGTACGGTGCCATTGCCAAAACTCCCATCAGAGCGCTGTTGACCACCAACCCATTCTAAACCTCTGGATATAGTTTCTCCCTCAATGCCAAATTTATGCAAAGTGGTTATAGCCTCAGAAGTCGCGTAGATATTACCCCTGAACCATGTCGATTCCCATGAGCCATCTTTGTTCTGAGCTGAGACTAACCAGTCGAGAGCCGACTCTATGAAAGGTTCTTTATTTGTTAATGGTTCGTCGTATAAGGCTTTTAAAACATGACACGTTACATCCACACTTGGTAAATGAACAACTTTTCCTGAAATGCAATACGGGGGACTGCCAAAGAACTCCGGGAATGTGCTCCAGCTTCCATCTGCATTCTGCATAAATTTTAAATATCGAGATGTCTGTAGAGTTTTCTCTGAACAGAGATTTTTAAGCCCTATTAAAGCCACTGCAGTGTCATCAATATCCGGCCCTGCATGTGGCAATGTGAACCCAAAACTTCCGTCCAAATACATTCCATCTTCAAGATACTTTTTCGCTCTTTGTAGTCTTTCATCCCGCAAAAATTTTCCAGCAAGAATAGAACTGGCCCAACCTATATCCCAACAAGCTAATTGGTTGAAAGCTGGCCAAGCACCATCTGAATATTGCACCTCGGAAAACCAATGATTCGGATTTATTCTGGGATTTATTTTAGCTTTTTGAAACGCCAATGTTGCGAAAGAAGTAAGTATAACCTCTTGATCCCAAGAACCATCCAGTCCCTGAACACTTTCTAAAAATCCCAGTGTTTTGTTAGCATTTTCCTTTTTAGCCAACATTTCCAGCGCGGTAAGGCTAAAAACCATATTTTTCGCAGTAGGATTCAGATTAGCATAAAATGAAGGTGTAAATCGCAGTTCCGGAAGAGGCAATCTTGAGGCACCAACACCTGGAGTACGAATCTCATCCGGGGAGTATTTGTCAAATAAACTTGAAATCACTTGAACAAACCATTCTGTTTTTGAGAAACCACCATTTTCTTTCATGAAAATGCGGGCTCTTTTTTCTATCTGTCTTTCAGTCTCTTCCAGAGCCAGAATGCATAGAGCAGTGCTATTAATATCGCTGGGCACGCTATCCGCAAAACCCCATCCGCCATCCTTATTCTGTATTTTCCGAAGCCAGGTGATTGCGTTTTTTACTGGTTCACAATTTCTCTCGGATGCTAGAATTGCAAGGGCTGTGGCTAATGGGCATGGATTTATTAGGAATTCTTGCTGTCTTCTCCCATTTAATATCAAATGGTTCTCTACGCCTTTAAGCAGAAAAGCCTGACTTTTTCTAATAGCCTCTCTGACCTGACTTTTTTCCAAGCTCATAATTTTTCCTCCCTCGGATTAATAATCGATGGATACCTGTATCGGATTAAAATTAATCTCCAAAATAGATATAGTTCTGCCTTTGCATCCTCATAGAATGTTTATCAAGTTGACCTAGGCATTCTCCCTTTAAACCTGGTGAGAAGGTTAAAATATTAAGAACACTGCATCTTAATAATATAGCGGAAAAATATATATTCCCAAACAAACTAATTGAAATTCTGGATATAATGGAAAGTAAAAACGCCCCGGAGACAAAAATACAAAAGGTGAAATGAGATCTCTTACGCTTTTCAGTAATAAAAAAGACCATAAGCAGGCTGCACTGGATATTTTAGAGCAAGCTCATTTGCATCTGGATTTTAAACCTGACCTTGCTTTATTCTATGCCACGTTAAAGTATGGCGGCAAATATCAGTCCATGCTGGATATATTCCATGAAGAGTATGGCGATATACCACAGATAGGCGCTTCTGTGGATGGAATGATATTTCCAGATGATTTAAGAATGGATGGTGCCGCGCTGGTACTATGCACTGACCCTGACGCAAAGATAAGAGTTCAAGGAGCGAATGAAAATGGTGCAATAGAATCTGCGAAAAAACTCGCCAAAAAAATAGATTGCAAGAAAGGGGTTGTTATATTACATTTTCCATTAGCACATATGGCAAGTGCGTTTAAGGTCAGTCAAATTTGTGCGAGAGGATTATATTACAGTACATTATGCAAAAGAGCGAATCCGGAAAAACAAAAAGAATATGCGGGAAAATTCGCAGATTACTGCGATAAAGAGAAATTTATCTACCCACCTCCGACTGTACTTGATATTTTTGCACAAAGTACCGATTATAAAGTGCCGATTATAGGAATTAACGTATTGCATACACAACTGAGGTTTAATTCTCCCAGCATTTTCTGTAACTTCAGGGATATAGAAGAAGGCATTGCTGCACTCACAATCGAGAAAGAGAATATAAATGCTGTATATGATGAGATCTTTCCTGATAAAGGTAAAACTCTTGATGAAACAAGATGCATAATCAATAATAACTTTAAAGTTATAAAGGAATTTAAAGCAAACTTTGAAAAAAATATTTTAATATCGCTGGATGGCATACCCTCCCCCGAAGCAGTAAAGAATCTGATACATGTATTTGATAAAAAAGAGAAAGAAATTTTAGGGAATCTTGACAAAGGAGACTATAAAATCTTCATACCGTATGGGTTGTTTTTTTTCAATAAAAAAACAAAGGGAGCGTTTGTTATTGGTATGGGCAACTTTTTACCATTCGACCTGTTCCCTCTAATTATGGATGTTTCAGATTATTCAGAAAAGGTTGCCCTAGTTTATGAAATGGTGAATGATAAATTTGATGCATTCATCTCAAGTTTAAATAATTTGAAATATAATAATGGTAGTTTTATTTATTTCTGCATTGATGTAGGAGTTGCAACCACATTCGGAGAGAAAACTTTTGAATATAAAGATAAAGTGAAAAAACTATTAGGTAAAAATTATTTTGGAATTTTATCTTACCCTCCTTCAGCGTATATTCCACCTGAATTCCAGTTAAGAAATTATTTATCAGAAGCGAATGATAATATTTTTTTTACAAATGCTGGTACAAATACCTGTTTGGAAATTTAATGAAAAGCGCTCAGCCCTATAAATATCACCGATGCATAGATAGATTTGCCTATGCATTTCAGTGCTTTCATATCTTCTAGCTCTAAAACCCAGTTTTTTTTATACATGTGGGCAAAGGTATTTTTAAAAAAATAAACGAATGGAAAGATCATGACCAAAATACCGATACCAAAAAGATTTAAAGAAAGTGGATTCAGTAAGATAAAATAAAATAACAACATCATGTAAGAGGAGTATCGTATTAGTCGAGAAGGGGAGAATGTTACTCCAAAAGTTTTTAAACCAGCTTTCCTATCTCCTGTTATGTCTTTTAAATCCTTTAACAGTAGCGCTGATATGCTAAGTAAAAAGAATGCCGCAGATGTCAATACTCCTTTGGCATTTAAATCAGAATATACAAGCCAGATGCTCAATGTATACGTGGGCCATGCAACGCCATAGGTGATAAACTCACCTATATAATGCTCTTTTAGTCTAAAACCAATAATTTTTTTAAGAATTAGATTATCCGAATACCACCAGGTTGCAAAAGCCCAAATTAAAAAAAACAAGTAAATTGGCTTTTTAAGTTCGATTGATAAATAATAAACAAAGAGTATAGAGAATGCGTAGAGCATGACAGCGATAAACAGTGCTGTTTTTTGCATTGATCTATCCTGTGTTAAAATCGTTTTCTTGCCTTGTGCCAAATCCTCTTTTATATCATTGCAATGGTTCCATAAGTTAGAACCAAAGTTCGAAAAAAGTGAGATAACTATTCCGGCAAATAGAATGGGTAAATCGTGAATATTGAACTCTCTGCGAGATATTAGAAAAAGGGAAATTGCAAAAATAGGGAAAGGTGAAATTATAGAAGCTGGAGAGTTGCACAATCTTAATAGTTCAATATTGTTTCTCCAGCTCATTTTAAGATGCCTCTTAACCGAAGTTTAGAGGATATTTCTGGAATATTTCCTCTGCTGCCCTTTCTTCTTCTGTCCTATTCGGTTTCTCGTTATTCATTTTATCACCTGTTTTATCCTGCCCATGAAGGGCAAACACTCCTACGCTTGAAGGTAATATAAAATATTAGTAAATATAGTTAAGAAATTATATTAAGAAAGCACGTTAAGGAACTCTGTTAAGTTGAGTTATATATACTATTTCATCATTATCAAGAAAGGTATGACAAAATTCGGAGAAACCGCAGATAGAATCCTTGAAATAATCAGTGAGAAAGAAAAACTCCGTATAAATGAAATTGAAAAAGAAATTCCATCAAAGGTTGCTGCAACCCTGGATTTCATGAATGAGTATGGGCTTGTAGAAATAAAAAATGAGGAGATTGGTATTACCAGTTTCGGTCAGGCTCTTCTAAATGTAGATTGATTTCTTTGGCTTTCTCCAAAAAGATCTTCCCTTTGTCTGTTGTTATATATTTATCCACTCTATTCTCTACAAATCCTTGCCTCTGCAGTAACTCAAGATATTTATCCGCCAGCCTAAAATTCAGATTCGTCCTGTAGACAACGCTCGTTTTATTCACGCCCATCCTTGCCACCTCCAGAACATCGATAATGATATCTATCCTGCTTCGTCGCATATTCCGCCTATCATTATACCTTAGGTTATTTGTATTTATAGGTTACTCTTTAATTAATTATGATTATAATAATGAGATTCCATTCTTTTTTCAAGTATCCCGTATTGAAGACCACATTATCAAATAAAAACATGAGGGGTTTACTGCTTATCGAATGGCAGCGCTCTTAACATGCTTGACGTAGCCGTATTTCCATGTATGATCTATATCAAGCTGCTTTGCCCTATTGCAGGCATCTTCATTCTTCTCTATTATGAAAATATAATTGTTCCTGCAAAGCATCTTTTCCACACGATGCCCACCTCATCTGCACGCATGATTATTAGCCGCATTGTAAAGGAAGAGCTCCTGCACGTTTACTCTCATTCAAGCAAATTTTTACCCTTGGTAAAACCAAGCAGGAACGCGCCTGCCGAAATTAATATTATAATTATTAAAGAAATATATATCGTAGTTACCCTGTCTAAATTTTTAAGGATTAAATTGAATAAGAGGTCTGCGCTCCATATCCCAATAATAAGTCCCATGAATCCAAATACAATAGCATAGGCAGAGTTCTTGAGCAGTTCAGATATTGTCATATTCAGGTCAATTACGGCTTCTTTGTATAATAAATATATCGAACGATTTCACTTCTTG
The DNA here is from genome assembly GCA_027460535.1 of Candidatus Methanoperedens sp. Taxonomy (NCBI): domain Archaea; kingdom Methanobacteriati; phylum Methanobacteriota; class Methanomicrobia; order Methanosarcinales; family Candidatus Methanoperedentaceae; genus Candidatus Methanoperedens; species Candidatus Methanoperedens sp. The sequence goes on along the minus strand of JAPZAR010000029.1, from coordinate 47,809 downwards.
GGATAGGAGTTTAATTTCGGTCAACAAAATAGTACCCGCAGGGTTGATGTAACTGCTCCTCCTTGGTCCTTGGATATTTCCTGCACATTGGAGGTCTGAGTCTGTGTACTGTGCATACGGCTTTATGAGAGTTGTGGTTCTCAAATCTCAGGAAAGGGCATTTATATAAAAACATGCAACATGAGCCGCAATTCTTGCATTCTCCTACCCTTCTCTCATCGACCTCGAGCACTAAACTTGCCGCCGCCCTTTTAACCTTTTCCGACAAGTGGTTCATTCTTATGTTTAATTTACTTCAAACGATATAAATATGTTGATAGATTAAATTACTCTAATAAATCTTATTATCACGGAGAGACATTTACCTTCATATGGTGCGCTTAGGAGGTCTGGAACTTAAAAGATCGGTGGTTGCGGCATTAGGAGAAAATCCTGTCGAATATGCAAATAAAGCAAAACAGCTTGGGGCAGATATCCTGGAATTAAGGATCGATCTCCTGGATGGCGATGCCCGTCAATCACTTCAGGATGTTAAAGGAATCGGCCTCCCTGTAATTATTACAAACCGGATGAAGCAGGAGGGAGGAGAGTGGCACAGGGATGAGTCATTGCGCATTAAGACATTGGTCTCTTTATTGCCTCTTTCAGATGCAGTTGACATTGAGTTATGCTCGGATAAGAGAGATGATGTCGTTAAAGTAGCGAGTGATGCAGGGAAAACAGTTATAATATCCACACATGATTTCCAGAAGACACCGAGGTTAGATGTTATGATGGGAATATTCAATGAATCATTTGAGGCTGGGGCTGATATCGCTAAACTCGCTGTAATGCCGAATTCCCTTGAAGATGTGCTGCGATTATTTGAGGCTACCCTGCGAGCAAAAGGACCGGTGTGCACCATTGCCATGGGTGAAACAGGAAGGCACTCGCGTGTTATAGCTCCCATCTATGGATCTGTCATGACATATGGGTATGTAGAGAATGCGCTAGCTCCAGGGCAGTTGCGTGTAGATGAGTTGAAAAATATCTTAGGAAAAATCTGATCCCGGCTTTACCCCATACGAGTCGGATCATGTTTTCGCGCCCGTTCTTTGTTTTTTGATACCCTAATAGAGGAGATGACAGCCTGAGAACTAATCATGAAAACATCCTGCGGATTAATCAATAGTGCTAAATACAACCTATTTGCCGATGACTTATAAATTTATTTTACCTTAAGTTGCATGTATCGACAGTTATAAATATTATATAGGTAATTAAACTTTGATGGTACTATGGTGAAATATAATTTGAATGTACTATTTTTAATAGCAGTCATAGGTTCGTTTGTTATTGTTTCGGAAGGTATAACTTCAAATGACCTGCTCATAAAATTTCATAAAGGAGGAATTAGAGATTTTAACAAAAGGGCTTGTTGAGGTTTTCTTAGAAATATTTACTGCATGTGCTGCGTTTATTTTAATCATCCTCATTGGGCAGATTCTCTTTATGATACGCAAAGCGGACAGGGACTTATCAAATACTGATTTATTTCTTGACAAGGCAGTGCTGGAGCGAACTTGGATATATATTTCAGTTGCTGGAGCAGGGTTTGCTCTAAATATACTAATCAAGTTTACGATTTGGTTCAGAGATGCAGGAGATGTGCTAAACACCTATTATATTGCCGAGATAACACAGGTTGTCTTCCTGATAGCATTTATCATGGCACTTTACAATAAGATGCTAATTGTGAAATCACAGATATATGCGGAGGAAGGGACAGAAATCTGGAGTAGAATGTTTAAAAATGGGTGAGCATATTTATCAACCGGATGGTTTATCTCCGGAAGGGATAGGTAAAAGTAACGGTCATTTTACCTTAAGCTGCATGGAGCTAGAGGTAAATGGCTCAATCTCTACCAACGATCCTTCTTTGAGGTTAAACATTTCAGCTATTGCCATTGGTATGGTTATGATCAGGCTTTTGCCCGACTTCCGGAGCTTTACAACTTTACCCATAATTTCTAATCTCCTTTTTATAATAAATTATTTTAGTATTACTTTGATATCTATTAATATAAAGCTTTTTATCGAATAAGAGCCTATTTTTGGTATTAGTAAGAATGTTATTAAAAATGGCACTGTTTAACAAATGTCTCTAAAAACATTAAAAAATTATATCCTAAATATTGCAAACAGTAAATATAGACTGAACAAGGGTACGATAAAATGGAATTAAAAGTCCAACCACTTCAAATAAAGGCAGGAAAATTCAAGGTTGTCCTAAATACCGAAGATGCTAAGGAACTGGGGGTTCGCGGCGGCGACCGAGTTCAATTAAAAGATCATAGTTATATCACTGCGATCGTTGAAACAGGCGATATGATTCAAAGAGGTAACCTAGGGGTATACCAGGAATGTTGCGAGAAACTTGGAAAGATATGCCCACTTACAGTAGATATCATACCCACTTCAAGACCCAGCTCCGTCGGCTTCATTAAAAAATATATGGATCACCAGAAGCTGACGCAGGAAGAGATATACCAGATCGTCCAGGATATTGTCAGGGATAACCTTACGGAAATAGAGTTGTCTGCATTCGTTACCTCTTCATACATCCACGGAATGAGCTCGGATGAGGTCGAATGGCTCACAAGGGCAATGATCGATACGGGCGAGAAGATCGAATTCGATACCCATCCCATTGTGGACAAGCACAGCATCGGGGGTGTACCTGGGAATAAAATATCGCTGCTGGTCGTACCCATAATAGCTGCGAACGGTCTCCTGATACCCAAGACAAGCTCACGGGCCATTACCGGCGCGGCAGGCACAGCTGACCTTATGGAAGTGCTTGCACCAGTAGAATTCGGGGCCGAGGAAATAAAATCCATTACAGAGAAGGTAGGAGGCGTGATCGCATGGGGTGGCGCTACAAATATAGCTCCGGCTGATGACAAGCTGATACATGCTGAATATCCACTCGGGATAGACCCCCATAACCAGCTTCTTGCGTCCATAATGGCGAAAAAGGGGGCAGTTGGCGCAGACTGTGTCGTCATCGATATACCCATCGGCAGCGGGACAAAAGTTCCCACGATTCAGGAGGGAAAAAAACTGGCAAGGGACTTGATCGAACTGGGAGAAAGGCTCGGGATGAGTGTGGAATGCGCCATGACCTACGGCGCCTCACCGGTCGGAAGGACGGTCGGTCCGGCAATCGAGGTCAGGGAGGCTCTCAAAGTACTGGAAACAATGCAGGGGCCTAACAGCCTTATTGAAAAGAGTACGGCACTTGCCGGCATCTTGCTTGAAATGGGCGGAGCAGCGGCCAAAGGGCACGGTAAGGATATAGCGATGGAAACACTTCGTTCAGGCAAGGCTCTGGGCAAATTAAGGGAAATCATAGAGGCACAGGGTGGAAATCCTAAAATAACATATGCCGATATAAAACCGGGTGAACATAGGGCTGAGCTTGCATCCCCGGCAGAAGGTTATGTTATTGAATTCGACAATAAAAGAATCGTGGAGATAGCGAGGATTGCGGGAGCCCCCATTGACAGAGGGTCGGGGGTGTGGATCCATAAGAAAAAAGGTGAGATCGTTAAGAAAGGTGAACCCCTGATAACGATTTTCGCTGACAAGAGCTGGAAACTAACAAATGCATTAAAGAGTGCGGAGACGGACTTCCCCATAATTGTGGAAGGCATGCTTTTAGAGAGAGTCCAGGCAACGAAGGTCTTTTAGAGTTTATTTTACAAAATCGTTCTCAAGCTTAAGCGAATAGAAAAATATGGGTTCGCCCTCAGGGACATCCTTCCAGAGGAGTTTGTCAACGCAGCCCTCCCCCAATTCTTTTTTGAGCCCTTCGTATGTGACAGCCGCTATTTTATCAATATTCACAGCAATAGTCTCAAGGCGCCCGTTCTTTGTATTGCGCACCCTGTAAACCCCTTTATTAAAGAATTTCGAAGAGATCAGTGTGCTCTTTCCTTGTTCGCTGGCTTCTTTTATTTTGAACTCATCCAGGTCAATTATGTGCCCTATTCTTTCAATGTCCAGTTTGAATTTCAACAAAGAAGCGTTCAATACCATCACCTATGAGGTATATACCTGCGTGTATTTAATGTTTATTTATTCACTGAGAGGTATTTCTATTTCCATGAATTCTTCTGCGATTTTGACATTTTCAAATACGCTCTTTGCATCACGGTATAGCATCTCTACATTTTCCGAGTACCTGGAACTGACATGTGTCAATATCAATTGCTTTACTTTTGCTTTTTTCGCAAGAGCTGCGGCTTCCCCCGATGTCGAATGTTTTGTTTCAAGAGCCCACTCCTTCAGCTCATCGGCAAGCGTCCCGTCGTGGATAAGAAGGTCCGCTCCCAAGCTTTCCCGGGCAATTGATCCACAGGGCCGCGTGTCCCCGCTGTAAACCAGTTTTCGGCCGGGACGGCTTTTCCCTAATACCTGGGAGGGCAAGATTTTTCTGCCATTTATCATGACAGACTCCCCATTCTGGAGCTTTGAAAAAAGATGCCCCACCGGAACCCCGAGTTCGATAGCTTTTTCCTTGTTAAACCTGCCGATACGTTTTTTTTCCTCAAGCACATAGCCAAGGCTGGGAATGCCATGATCTGTGGCAACAGCCTTTATAAAATATTCTCCTTTATCAATCGTAGACCCATTTTCCAGTTCATGCGCGTTTATGGGAAAACCGAGCTTGTAGTAACCCAGCTCCATGAGGAGATGTACCATCTGCTTGGTCCACTCCGGCCCGTATATTTCAAGCGGTTCAGTCCTTCCGTTAAAAGACATGGTCTGTATTAGTCCCGGGATCCCGAGAAAATGGTCGGCATGGAAATGAGTAATGAAGATGGAATTTATCTTCATGCCCACTTTGCCTCGCATCATCTGCTGCTGCGTGCCCTCGCCGCAGTCAAAAAGCATCATATCTCCTTCCCTGTTGACAAGTATGGCAGAAGGGTTGCGGTTCGGCGTAGGCAGGGTGCCTCCTGTCCCGAGAAAAGTCACTCGCAGCATAATGGGCTTATTTGCGCTTTGGCTTTAAATAATTCACTTATTTGTTAATATTATTATAAAAAATAAAATCCCGCCTCCCAGACTCGAACCGGGGACTTCGCGGTGCCTGCGCGGTATTGTGTGCATATGCACATGAACCATACTACAGCCGCGCACTCTAGCCACTGAGTTAAGGCGGGATTGCCTTTGAATAAGCACAAATATACTTAACCCTTTCTTTCATAAAGGCGATAAGTTAAAGATAACACACTGATATTTAGGAGCGAACCAGAGGGCGCGTGGCCTAGAGGATATGGCGGCAGCCTCCTAATTTCTAAGGAGCAAGCTGTAGGTCGGGGGTTCAATTCCCTCCGCGCCCGTTATAAAACAATACGATTCTGCTCCATTCCGTAAGGTGGCAGACACAATGGAAATTATTTATTTAAAATATAAACAAGCGAAAAAATGGAAAAAACGAGATTTTCTTACATCATCATTGGTGGGTTTTTGGGTTCTGCTTTGAGGGAACTTATTTTCCAGTATTTTCAGGGAGTGGGGGGTACCTTAATTGTCAATGTCCTCGGAAGTTTCATCCTTGGTTACCTGATGTACGGAACTGAACTTGGTTTTTTCAGCGAGAGGGAAAGATACCTTGCCGGGATAGGTTTTTGCGGGGGCTTAACAACATTTTCGACTTTCATGCTGCAGACACTTCAATATTCCGCAGCACCTGCTGCATGGAATATATCTGCAAATATAATTGCCTGCCTTTTCGCGGTTTTTGCCGGACGAGCCATGGCAATGAAGGGGCTGGGAACATGAACATTGCACTTATCCTTCTTGTTGGGGCAGGAGGCGCGCTTGGAGCTATTCTCAGGTATATTGTTTCCGGAATATTCCCGGTCTGGAAAGACCTGCCCACGGGAACCCTGCTCGTGAATTTTACAGGTTCCGCCCTGCTTTCCATAATAACGTACGGCTCAAACCCGCTGCCATATTTTGCAGATGCAGGCATACTTGGAGGATTTACAACGTTTTCAACATTCAGCTATGAGAGCTTCCGGCTGCTTGAACGTGGTGAGTCCCGGATTTTTGCTGCTAACATATTGTTGAGCCTGATCCTGTGCGGTGGCGGTGTAATTGCAGGTAAATTGATGGTAATGTAAGTTTGTAAAGGAATTATGGAGGAATGATGAAAGCAAAAATGTTGCGGATATACCTTGGAGAGTCAAACAGGCAGGAGGGTAAGCCAACATATCATGCGATTATTGAATATCTAAGACGCAAAGGTATAGCAGGCGCAACGGTATTCCGGGGTTTTGAAGGATATGGTGTGCACAGCATCATCCATACCCCAAGCATCATGCGCTTGAGCGAAGACCTTCCGATAATCATCGAGGTGGTGGATACCGAAGATAGGTTGATGGCTGTTCTTCCTGAAATTAAGAAAATGACAAAGAACGAACTGATAACGATCCAGGATGTGAATATTGTGACGGGGCATGAGTATGAAGCATGATGAATTGCAGGGTATAGTTGATTAGAATCCTGTAAAAACCGATACCGTTACGGGCTGGTAGATTATTTATTTTTTGCTTACTTCTGCTATGAAAAAGTGCTGCCAATGAGGCAGGGAACACGGATGACACGGATTCGACGGATATTCACGGATATCTTTAATCCGTGCCAATCCGTGTTATCCGTGGAATCTGTGTTCTATCTTTTTCATTGGATTTGTGAACACAGTTCATGTGGGTATCGACAATCACCACAAAGGGCGCAAGTTCCTTTACCTGAGGCACCCTGCGGATATTCTTTTGCGTGAGCGGAGTATCTCTGAGGTTTCGGGCATCCTTTTTTCGTGAACAATTTCAAACGTGGAAACATACCCCACGACTCTGCGCAGTTCGCAGGGTCGCCCAACCACACCCGATTCATCGGGCGCGCCGGGCCAATGGGCGCTCGTCTGAATTTTGCGTGAGGGTGATTAGTAGATTGTCAAAATTGGTCGTAAAAATTACACTAAGGATGGGTTGCATAGCGAATTTTTTTCGGTATCTATAGGGATTTTATGTAAATCTCGATAGAGGAATCCCAAAAATACCTGAAAATCCTATTGTGATAAGATTTATGTTTCAATAGACTTTTATTAGTGAGGTTCCAAATAATTGCGGGTTTAAAATGAAAGATATTCGCTATTTGAAAATCTCCCCGTCGAATTGGGGAAGGGATCACAGAGGTTGGGAAAGGCAATGGTCTATTTGCATTGAAGAGAAAAAAATTGCAATGGGCTGGTCCAAGGTCGGCGATTTATCAGAATTAAGTTTAGACCAAATTAAAGATAGACTACGAACGTATTATACTTATTACACAGCCCCTAATTATAAAACCCGTCTAACACGAGATGCTCAACAACTTTTGGACTTCAGAAATGTTAAAAAGGGAGATATTATAATTGCTAACAAAGGGCAAAAAGAAATTGCAGGGATTGGTAAGGTGGATGATGAATATTATTATAATCCTATACCGGTTGACTATAAGCACACGTTACATGTTAACTGGCTGGGCACAGAACTAAAAAAAATCAATAAACAAGAGGGTTGGTTGTCAACCGTCATGCCCTTAACAGAACAAAAGGTGCGAGGGCTAGGAATATGGAACGTCGTGAAAAAAGACAAAATTATTCAGGAATATGAAGAAGGTATAAGGAAGGGTGCTACATTTTCGGAGAGAAAGGTTAAAACCAGAAATTTTCAACAGGCTTTTCGTAATATACTATTAGAGTGTTATCAAAGTAAGTGTGCCATGTGCGATGTTGATGATGGGCAGTTTTTGAGAGGTTGCCACGTTGTGCCAGTAAGCAAGGATATAAAAATAGCGTCATATCCTACAAACGGTATTTGTCTCTGTGTTCTCCATGATGTCGCTTTCGAAAATGGGTTAATCTCCATTTCTGATCAATATGAAGTAATTGTGACAAAGTCATTTAAGCCGAAGAGTAGTATACTTGCAACCGCTATTTCTGATTTAAATGGGAAGAAGATTAGAATGCCTATAAAATACATTCCAGACAAAACTTACCTCAAAAAGCATAGAGAGATACATAACTTCTAAAAAGGATTCTTGAAGAACAGAAAATTATAACCGTAACTACAATTCATTATAATTGACCGGGATCGAGAGATGGATTTTGTGATGGTTGTGTAAAATTTTTACTTAGCGCATAAATTAATAGTAAAACCAAGAAATAACTCATCTTATCGGTATTGTTTTTAGATACAAGGTATTGATTTCAGGATAACTACCACCACGAATTGAAACAGTCACTAAAAACCGATAATTCTATTAACAATGTAAGTTATCAGAGCGAGAGTTATGGAACTCCCGAAAGAATACGATTGCAACGCGATCGAAGAAAAATGGATGGATGCATGGCCCGACTCCATGTATTATTTTGATTGGGATTCAAAAAAACCCGGGTTCATAATCGATACGCCTCCACCGTATCCTACAGGGAATTTCCACATCGGCAATGCGCTGAACTGGTGCTATATCGATTTCGTGGCGCGCTATAAAAGGATGCGCGGATACAATGTGATGTTCCCCGAAGGCTGGGACTGCCACGGGCTGCCCACAGAAGTGAAAGTGGAAGAGGCGCATGGTATCACGAAGAGCCAGGTCTCGCGTGAGGAATTCCGCCGCCTGTGCGTCGAACTCACGACGAAGAACATCGAACGCATGAGAAAAAGCCTGCGCCGCCTTGGTTTTTCCATCGACTGGAGCAATGAGTACATTACAATGGAACCGGCGTATTTTGGAAAAACGCAGAGGTCTTTCGTGCAGATGTACAACAGCGGCAGGATATACCAGCAGAACCATCCTGTGAACTGGTGCCCGCGCTGCGAGACAGCTATCGCATTTGCAGAAGTCGAATACGATGCTCGAGACACCATCCTGAATTACCTTAACTTCGATAAACTAAAAATCGCCACCACGCGTCCGGAACTGCTTGCTGCCTGCGTGGCTGTGGCGGTAAATCCTGATGATAATAGATATCGCGAATATGTTGGATCAGAGATAAAAGTGCCAGTATTCGGCCATAGAGTCAAGGTAATCTCTGATAAGAACGTCGATCCCTCCTTTGGTACGGGAGTGGTAATGATATGCACCTTTGGCGACAAGCAGGATGTGAGGTGGTGGGTTGAACACAATCTGCCCCTGCGTAAAGCCATCGATAAGACCGGCAAGATGACCGAACTTGCAGGCAAATATGCAGGATTAGCGACTGAAGAATGCAAGAAAGCCATAATCATGGACATGAGAGAATCCGGCATTCTCTACAAACAAGAAAAACTCGACCAGAACGTTGGCCTGTGCTGGCGCTGCAAAACGCCTATCGAGATACTCTCTGAAAAACAGTGGTTCGTTAAGATTATCTCCGAGGATATCCTGAATACCGCGAACGAGATAACATGGGTTCCGGATTATATGAAAGTGCGTCTGGAGAACTGGACTGGCACCATGGAGTGGGACTGGTGTATATCAAGACAGAGGATATTTGCCACGCCTATTCCCGCATGGTACTGCGCAGGTTGCGGTAAAACGAAAGTCGCAAAAGAGGAATGGCTGCCGCTTGACCCTACACAGAAAGACCCGCCCGAAGCATGCGAATGCGGTTCCACGAAGTGGAAAGGAGAAGAGGATGTACTCGACACCTGGATGGACTCATCCATATCTGCCCTGCATGTTGCAGGCTGGCTGAGCGAGCATCCGCTGCTCTTGCCTGCACAGCTTCGTCCGCAGGGTTATGATATTATCCGCACATGGTCTTTTTATACCATCCTGAGGGCTAAAGCACTTCTCGATGTAAAACCCTGGGACACGATCCTGCTCAACGGAATGGTACTTGGCGAAGACGGCCATAAAATGAGCAAATCCAGAAACAACTTCGTTGTTCCGGAAGAAGTGATGAAGCAATACGGCGCCGATGCGTTCAGGCAATGGGCAGCTATTGGCGGCACGACTGGGTCGGATATCATATTTTCTTGGAAGGATGTAATAGCGGGTTCAAGATTCCTCCAGAAACTATGGAGCATCATGCGATTTTCCTTGCCACACATTTCGGATGAACCTGCTTCTCTTACGCCAGTTGACAGGTGGCTGTTAAGCAAATTGAACAGGCTTGTGAAAGAAGCGACACAAAAAATGGATGCCTACCAGTTCGATGAAACCTTTAAGGCAATACGGGGGTTCGCCTGGGATATCCTGGCAGATAATTATATTGAGCTAGCTAAATCAAGACTTTACGGCGACAAAGAAGGAAAACAGGCTGCCCAGTATACGCTCTATGTCACCATAGACACATTATCAAGGCTTCTTGCACCATTTTTGCCGTATTTTTCCGAGGAGATATATTCGCACCTGAATCAGGGAAGCGTGCATCTTCAGGCATGGCCTGAAGCGGATGAATCGCTTATCGATGCAGATGCAGAAGCGACCGGTGAATTGATAAAAGAAATGGCAGGTGCAATAAGGCGCTATAAATCGGAGCACGGCATGGCCTTGAATTCGCCTCTTGGGGAAATAGAGATATACTCCTCCATAACAGACGCATCAGATATTGCAGGAGTAACTAATTCTGATATCAAAATTAGAACAGGAAGCCCTGACTTTGACCTTAGGCCGGTGGCGATCAAGCCAGATATGAAGGTTCTGGGCAGGACATACAGGAATAGGGCAAAATCCATTGTGGAAGCACTTACACGCTCGGATCCGGTGGATGCAGAAACCGGCAGTGTCTCGCTTTTTGTTGAAGGTGATAACATAACCCTTGATGGGTCATTCTTCAGGGTGGAAAAAGAGATCCTGTTAAAAGGAAAAGCTGTGGACGTACTTGAAGTAGGAAGTGCAGTAATCGTAATTATGCGCTAAATAAGAAGGGCTTGTCTTCCAGGTAAATTATCCTGTACCATTCGTATGCCAGCACAACGATGAATACGAGTGTTATGAACTCAAATATCTCGGAAATGCTTTCGAGACGAATATCTGCGACATGATATAATGAGGATAGGAATTCTATGGACTGATGAACCGTCATGGAAGCTCCCGAAAGAAAGACGTATGTCCAATTCTTTGTCAGGAATTTCTTGTTAAGAAAAACCCTTGCTTTGAGAACGTCCTTATCCATTTTCTTCCACCTTACACATATCTTTGCAACAAAATATAGCCCAAGAACGGAAAGGATAACTGAACTTCCTGAAAGTATGGTATAGAGGGGGATATTTTCCATTTTTCGACCTATTGGAGTATTTTTTTTCCTTTGTATAAATCTTGTTATTTAATCCTATTCCTGCTTCTTGCAGTACTCCTTAGAAAAGTTTATGGTCAGCAGAAGCCCTATTGACATAGGTGAAATTTATGACAAGCCTTAGTGAGATACATGTTACGAAAACAATAGTAAATGAATTCCTGGATGATTTTATAAAGAATATTCTTGATAGCGATATCGTAATTGTGGGTTCGGGACCGTGCGGGGTGGCAACTGCAAAGTATGCGGCTGAGTTGGGACACAAGACTGTCATGATCGAGAGAAATATTTACGGCGGCGGAGGCATGTGGCAGGGAGGTTTTCTCATGCCCAAAAATACGGTGAGAGCACCGGCCCACAAGATACTTGAAGAGTGCGGTGTGAGACTCAAGGAAGTGGAAGAAGGACTCTATGTCTGCGATTCTTTTGAGATGGTCTCGAAAATGCTCGCAAGCGCGTGCGATGCCGGCGCGAAGTTGCTGAACTCCACGAACGTAGAAGATTTGATCCTCAAGGAAGATCATGTTGAAGGGGTAGTTATCCAGTGGTATCCCGTGCAGCAGATGCCTAAATTCATTACTTGCATGGATCCGATCGCGATAAGATCAAAAGTGGTAATAGATGCTACAGGCCACGATTCTTTCCTTGTCAGGCGTCTCTGGCAGCAAAAGAGATTAAATATTCCCGAGCCGCCAGGCTGCGGATCCCTCTGGGTGGATGAGGCTGAAAAACAGACTGTCGAGCTTACACATGAGATATATCCCGGTCTTATCGTTGCAGGCATGTCAGCCACCTCAACATATGGCGCGCCGCGAATGGGACCCACTTTTGGCGGTATGCTCCTTGCGGGAAAGAAAGCGGCAGAACTTGCGCATGAAAAGATCAGCGGGATAAAAGCAAAAAGTGCTGGCAGGATAGGACATCGAGCCCCGGATGTTCTCGTGACCGAATAATATTAGCATTACAAGGCGCTGTGGGCAAGCGCCTGCCTTTTTTATATTTCTTTCAGCCCCTGTCTTTTTATAGTACTAAATCAATTATTAATTATCTTAGTGGAGGTTGATCATGCAAGGAATGATGGACGGTTACGGTTATGGAATGATGGGAGGAGGTTACTGGATCCTGGGGCTGATATTCTCGATATTGGTGCTCATCGGTCTTGTGTTGCTCATCAAATATCTGTGGGAACATGGTGGAGCTAAAACAGAACAAGAATCTGCCCTTGAAATTCTGAAGAAAAGATACGCCCGCGGTGAGATAAACAAGGAAGAATTCGAGGAGAAAAAGAAAGACCTGGTATGAAAAAACCGGGAAACCTGCAGATCGCAATAATTCTTATTGTTGTAGGAATGATAGGTCTTTTCCTGCTCTCTTACAGATCCCCATCTTATTACACCAGGCAGGCAACGGCTTTCCAGAGCAACGGTGAGAGGATCTATTTCACCGCTACAACCGATTCTGGAGAAGCTATAATCTCATCCATAGGGACGATGACAATGCGCGGAGGGATGATGAGCTGTGCCGCGTGCCACGGTCCTGATGGAACAGGAGGGAGGGGAAGAATGATGATGTGGACATTCGATGCTCCTGATATACGATACTCCTCGTTGGCGGGCGAAAATTATACTGATGACCTAATTAAACGTGCGATCACGAAGGGTATCGACGAAGACGGAGAACCGCTTGATACTCCCATGCCCGTGTGGCATATGTCTGACAGCGACCTTAATGATCTCATAGGGTACCTTAAAAGCCTGAAGTAATACTTTCCCCCTGCTGGCAAAATGGTTTAATATATTAACGAACTATAAAAACGCGTATGACATTTCAATTGAGAGCCCAACAATGTGCGGATTATATTAAGAAGCACGCTTCTGCTCTCGTGGTGTCACACATCGATGCAGACGGCCTGACATCTGCGGCCATAATGTGTAAAGCGCTTGAAAGGGCGGGCATCGAATACGAAACCCGTTTTTTAAAACAGCTTGATATATCTGCGCTCACAGAGATTGCAGATAAAAACCCCGAACTCGTCGTATTCACCGACTTGGGGAGCGGAATGCTTGATGCAATAAGCTCTTTGAATATCAATGCTGTGATCTCAGACCACCACCAGCCTCATGGAACGCATGAACGCCACCTGAATCCTCATCTTTTCGGGATAAACGGCGCGAATGAAATAAGCGGGTCAGGTGTGACATATACCATGGTATCATCGCTTGGCGAGAACAGGGACCTTGCCGCACTTGCCATTGTGGGAGCTGTTGGGGACCTGCAGCACATGAAGCACGGACAGTTGATAGGCGCTAACCGGTCTATCCTGGATGACGGGACAAGGTACGGGGTATTGTGCCATGAGAAAGACCTGCTCCTTTTCGGCAAACAGACAAGACCGATCTTCAAGCTGCTGCAATATTCCTCTGACCCATACCTTCCGGGAATCACCGGAAACGAAGACGCCAGTATAGAATTCCTTAAAAAGATCGGCATACGCCAGCATGGTGAAAAATGGAGGCGGTGGATCGACCTTGAAGCTCATGAAAAGCAGCAGATAGTTTCTGCCCTTATCCAGTTCTGTCTTTCCTCCGGGTTACAGGCACGCAATGTCCAGAGGCTGGTAGGCGAAGTTTATACATTGCTGCAGGAGCGAGAAGGGACCGAGGTCAGGGACGCCTCCGAATATTCGACTCTTCTTAATGCCACGGCGCGCTACGACCATGCCGATATCGGACTTGCGGTCTGTATGGGCGAGAGGGGCAAGAAATATGATGAGGCTATCGCCCTTCTTAATGACCACAGGAAAAATCTTGTCGAAGGGCTGAATCTCGTCAAGGAGCAGGGGACCACTAAAATGGAGAACCTGCAGTATTTCGATTCCGGAAATAAGATAAGGGAGACCATAGTGGGCATAGTTGCAGGGATGAGCGCATCTTTTATCAATAACAAGAACCTGCCGATTATTGCATTTGCCGATTCTGACGGCGGGGTCAAGGTATCATCCCGGGGAAATTACGACCTTATCAGAAAAGGCTTGAACCTTGGAGTTGCTATAGGCCAGGCTGCGAAAGAGGTGGGAGGCACAGGAGGCGGGCATGACATTGCGGCAGGGGCTTTTATCCCGAGAGAGGCAAAGAATGAGTTCCTGAGGATACTTGATTCCAAGATAAGGGCGCAGTTGGAATAAAGAGTAGCTATTAATCACTTGGGTGATGGGAAAAATATCTCAAGTTTAGGATGATATAAATAATATATAATAAATTTAACTATAATAGGTAATGCAGCTACAACCAAAGGTAGAATTAGAGATGATTGTATATAATCCGTCATATTCGACCCAGCATTAATTGATGTACTATACAATATTCACCATGTAATACAAGTTAGACTTTCATCATTATGAACATGGATAATCTTATTAATTAATGCAACGGTTATAATATTGATGGGCAGGTAATCCCGTTTTTTTGTGACTTATTCAGTATCCGTATACCCTCCCTGCCCATCTTCCTTTTCCTTCTCCATCAGATATGGCGATGAAAATTACTTCATGGAGCTAACATCACCATCGGAATGAGAGATCAGTGAATCCATAAACTTGAAAGATTTTTCAAATCATAAACGAAGACAAATTTGAAATCTATTAGATGAACATATTAAAAAATTGAAAGTTAGAGAATATGTTCTGAAAGATGCTAATTAGATGTCTATTGGTGGAGCAATAAGGATGCATGACCCGATTTTCAGCCAGAATAGAAAAACTTATATTAAAAATAATCTTAGCAGTAATTGGAATAAATATTGAGGAAACAAACCAAAAAAAAGAAATATTTTTGGATAGGATAGGATGGTGGTTTGGTGGTATTGGTTGGTTCGTTCCTCAACGAATTAAATGTGTTTGTTGATATAAAGCAATTTTCCAATATTATACCCAAATTATTCCTGAATAATTTGAATTCTATTCTTTCTGTTTTTCGTTCATTCTTCATCATCAAACCACGCATCTTGTTTAGATAGTCTAGAAATCGGGGTTGCAGAAGGTAATATACACAATTCATTGTTTGGCATAATGGAATCCGACATAAATGGTCAGTAATACATGGAATTATTTTATATTCTGTGCCCATTTGTTCCAAGGTATCAGTTACTTGTTCAGAATTAACACCATCAGAAAATAACAAAACTTCATCAGCTTGGCAATGCCAGAAAGATGTTTCTCAGGCCTCTCTTTCCCCGCAATAATAAGATGAATTATAGTTAAAAACGTAACTTTTATAACTAATTAGAGCATTATAGTTCAATGTGGCAAGACCAGAAAATATCACTATTGAACGGCACATTACAGCCGAAGAACTGCAAAAGAGAATAAAATCCCTGGAAAAAGATGTAAAAGTCTTGCAGAGATTGTATTTCATAAAATATCGATATGAAGGAGTGACGGTTGAAGAGGCTGCTGAGCGTGTGGAAATATCAAAACCAGTGGCTTATATCTGGCAGGATAGGTGGAAT
This sequence comes from Candidatus Methanoperedens sp., assembly GCA_027460535.1. Lineage (NCBI taxonomy): Archaea > Methanobacteriati > Methanobacteriota > Methanomicrobia > Methanosarcinales > Candidatus Methanoperedentaceae > Candidatus Methanoperedens > Candidatus Methanoperedens sp. The sequence goes on along the minus strand of JAPZAR010000029.1, from coordinate 31,986 downwards.
AAAGAGGGATATGAGGGGTTAAAACCAAAATTTGCAGGAGGAAAACCATCAAAACTTTCTGATGATCAAAAAGAACAACTGAAGAAAATCCTGAATAAACGGGATGACTGGACAACAGATGAAATTAAGAAACTCATATCAGACGAGTTCATGGTTGAATATTCTCTGAAGCAAATACGAATTATCTTGAGAAAATTTGGCATGAAACTTGCGAAACCATTTCCACACGATTACCGAAGACCAGATGATGCAGAAGAGATCTTAAAAAAAACTACCCAATTTGAGTGAGGATGCAATCATAGGTTTTCTTGATGAATCATCACCTCAAACAACAGCAAATACTCAAAGATTATGGTCGTTTACAAAACCAACAATCTGCAAGAATACAACAAAGCTAAGAGCAAATTCGTTTGGATTTTATGCGTTGAATGGAAACTCTGTAATTAACTTTAAGGAGCATTCAAGAAAAGAGGATGTCTGTGAATTCTTAACAGAAATTAGATCCAAAAATCCTACAAAAAATATTATTCTTATTCTTGACAATTTCCGTTCGCATAGAGCAAATTTTACAATGGATTTTGCAGAAGAAATTGGCATCAAATTGATATATCTGCCTCCATATTCTCCAGATTTGAATCCGATAGAATTCATCTGGAAAAGCATCAAGAAAGTCATTTCAAAAAATTTCATCGTTGACGTGAGTCATCTGAAAGATATCATCTATCGCAGTTTCCAAAATTTTTCATCAAAAATGAGCTTTGCCAAAAGATGGATTGAAAAGTTCCTTATTAATAAGTTAGAAATGTTAGGTTCTTAACTATAATTTGACCATCTTCCCACCTGGGAGAAAATTACATCTACTCCAAGTCACCATATTTACTCAAGCGATATTAGAGTGGAGGTAAATATGTCGACAAACAATAAAAAAATAGTCATCATCCCGGCTTTAGTCGTGATGATAATTTCTGTGTTAGTTTTTTCTGGGCTAGGAGCACCAGCACCAGGCCCAGTAAACCTTGGAAAAGCTAGCACTTTCGGTGTACTCGCTCAGACCTTAACCAACACCAACCCAACCACCGTTAACGGAGATGTTGGAAGTGGTATCGGTGGGCAAACGACGACTCCAAGTACAATTACGGGTACCAACCACCTGAATGATGCTGCATATACCAAGGCAAATTCTGATTTGGACTCTGCAATAAATAACGCAAATTCCAGAACATGTGATGATACTAATCCAGCCGCTGTTGATTTAGGTGGCTCGACCGTGGCACCTGGCGTCCATTGTATTGGGGGTGCTGCTTCTGTTACAACAACACTTACTCTTAACGGTCCCGGAGTTTACATCTTCAAGATTACTGGTGCATTGAACACAGTAGCCAATTCAGTTATCACATTAACCAATGGCGCCCAATCTAATCAAGTTTTTTGGGTAGTAACAGGAGCCTCAACACTTGGAGCGAACAGCAATTTCCAGGGAACTATAATGACCAAGGCGGCTGCTATTACAGTAGGTGCGAACACAGCTATGAACGGCAGAGTATTAACTGAAGGACCAGCTACAATAGCTACTGCTGTTATTACAGTTCCAACACCAACTCCTCCGACAGCAGACTTCTCCTTGGCCGCATCATCTGTCGCCATCTCACAAGGTAGCCTTGGAACTTCTACAATAACTATTACTCCATCAGGCGGATTCAGTTCTCCAGTGACATTCTCGCTAAGTGGGAATCCTTCAGGTGTCGCAGGAAATTTCGTACCTAATCCCGCTTCAAGCACATCAACACTAACATTAATTGTTGACCCATCAGTACCAACAGGCTCCTATACATTAACTGTAACTGGAATAAGTGGTATACTTTCACATACTACTACAGTTTCGCTTTTAGTAACTCCACCAGTTACACCCCCGACACCTACCCCAGCAATTATCATATTGTCTGATCAAACATCGTGTCAAACAATAGGAGGAAGCTGGGCTACCTCAACATGTACCACCACTACTTTAACAATTAACTCTGGAAACACATTGATTGTCAACTCCAATGTGGTTCTAAGCAACATAGGTCTTATCACGGACCTGGGTACAATCACCAACAGCGGCCCCATTAACAACGCTGGTACCATTACAATCGGCCCCACGGGCATCCTTACCACCTCTAATACACTCACCAACAGTGGCACCATCACCAGCTCTGGCACCATCACCAATTCTGCTACCATAACCAATGCAGCCCTCAGTACTCTCACAAGTAGCGGGCTTATCACTAATACCCTCACCGGTACAATAACCAACGCTGGTACTGTTACCAACAGCGGCCCGATAACTAACGCTGGTACGCTAACCAATAGTGGTACGCTCACCAACGGTCCCACAGGTGTCATCACCGATGGCGGCACCATCACCAACAACAACGGCGGCATCATCACCACCTCTGGCGCCATCACCTTGCCGACCTCTGGTAAACTGACCAATAACCTCGGTGGGACTGTCACCAACAGTCTCAACATCATCAACAGCGGTACCATAACCAACTCTGGTGCCCTCGTCACCAGCGGTCCCATAGCCAACAGTGCCACCGGCATGATCATTAATAGCATCAGCGGCCTCATCACCAATTCTGCTACCTTAACCAGCTCTGGCACCATAACCAACAGCGGCCCCATAACCAACAGCGGTCCCATCACAAACAGCGGAAACATAACCAACTCCGCTCCAATCACCAACAGCGGCCCGATAACCAATTCTGGCAGCATCACAGACTCTTGTGGTGGTACTATTAGTGGTCTAGTTGTAGGAAATCCAGTGATAAACACCTGCCCGATTGTTTGAAAATAACTCACCAGGATCAATTTGGATCCTGGTGCAGGTCTTTTTTGTTAAATCCTGCACAATGTATGCGGGACATTAGTTATTTAGATATCATTACGATAATCGACAGAGCCCCGACAGACACACTTGACCATGCATTGCCCAACCTTGGTTCCAAGATGGGGATTGATGCCACGCGAAAAGGTCGACCATAAATCCGCTTGGGATATGAGATAATGTACAAAAGAATTCAAATCAATTGCGCGATTGATGACAAAATAAGATTTACATTATTTACAATTTAATGAAATAAAGGCAGAATCGGTAGTAAGTTAGACCGAAAGATTTGTTAAGAATAAGACCCCTTCAATATCCCTGTTCTATAATAATCAAATAGGCAATACTATTTCTATACCGAAATGCATTCAATAATACAAGGAGTGAAACATCTTGAACAAAATCGCCAAAGGTCGAGCTCTTGACGTTTCTATTGATTTACTACAATGCAACAATTAAGGAGAAATTTATGCAACTTCCTAAAAATAAATCGAACCGCAAAGCTGTTGTACTCACTGCAGATAAGTTTGAGGATATGGAAGTCTTCTTCCCTCTTTTCCGCTTGCTGGAGGAAGGATGGCAGGTGGACATCGCCGCACCCACCATGAAGGAGATGAGAGGAGAAAACGGATACGTTTTAAAACCCGACAAAACTATTGAAGAAGTTGATCCCGGCGAATACGATCTTCTTATCATTCCGGGCGGAGCGCCGAATGGAGCGCCGGCAACCGTGCGCAGAATCAAAAAAGCGCAGGAGATAGCTAAATCATTCTTTGCCAAAAATAAACCCATCGCCTCTATCTGTCATGGCCCCTATACTCTTGTGTCAGCCGGTCTTGTGAAAGGGAGGCACCTTACTTCTTATTGGTATGATGGGGTGCCCGAAGAGATAAAAGAGGCAGGCGGAATTTGGGAGGATAAAGAGGTGGTCGTTGATGGGAATCTCGTCACCTCGCGCTGGCCGATGGACCTGCCCGCATTTATGCGAGAGGTAATGAGGATGGTCAGACTGGTTGAAAAATAGCAAACGAAAAACGGTAGATACAGGCCTCTACATCGTATGGGGTTTGTGACTTAAAGGTTTTATGGCAATGCTGACAGTGGTTTTCAATAAAATGCGGTTTTATTCTCTTATCTCATCTATATGGCTCATCTCTTCAATATCAAGGAGTATCGACATCTCCTGCGTATTGATATCAATACCATGCTCCTGCACAAGGGCCATTGGGTTTGTCCCTCCGATCACCGCTATCCCAAGCTTGTCCCTTCCCACCTGGAAGCCCAGGATATCACTGTTGGGTTCTCCCACTTCAAGTATGCAGGAGAATCCCGCTTCAACAAGCGAATCGAGCACCTGTTCTATCCTGTTGCGCGCTCCCATGGGTGCTTCACGCAGATTCGCCAGTATCTTTCCCGAGCCAGTGCCGATCATCTCGGTCACAGAGGTGAGTTCCTGCGACATCAATACATCAAGAGGATCGATAGTCGTGCTATCATAGGCCAATATATCGGTAAACCGCAGCGGAGAACCGTCATGGATTTCCACGACCCCGCCGAACCTGGGTTTAACAGGTACCCCGGCCTTTAACAGTACGCCGTCTATAGTAATGCTGCAGGCTGTGGCTATACCTACTTTTCCTTTGTCAATTTTGACATTGCCTATTTTTTCACCGGAATGTACTATTTTTATATAAGGACTGACCGATAAGCCGCTATGGACCGCCTGCCTGAACAATTCAATAACCTTCTTGAGATCGGATTCATCAACGATCGATATATTGGCGATTATTTTCCCCTTACGGCTGATAGGGTCAAAAGTTACCTCATACATCTTGCTCTCAATCCTGGAGATCATGAACATGATTTCTGTCATATTTAAACCGGGGATTATAATTACAGTACGTTATAAATAGTTACCGAATCAATATATTTCATTTAACAGAGATAAAGTATTTTAATCCGGTGAGAAGTATTATAGCCATGAATAAGCAGGCAGTAATTGGAATTATTAAAAAAATTTTCAGGTATTATGGATATAGCTTAAATGCTTCCGATATATCAGAACTGCTTGCAGAGAAGGACTCCGAGCATCTGTTCATCAAATTTGATACCGTTGTTAATTTCAATAGCATCAGGCACTTTTCTAACAGTGTTCAGAGATACAGCGGCAAAGGCATAATCGTCCTGGAATCTATCGATGAAAAAACCAGATCTTTCGCCCTTGAAGAAGGGCTTACTATCTGGGACCGGAGCGAACTTGAATCGTGGATAGGAAGAGCCGTGCTTGTTGGTGCTCTCGGAGAAGAGATAAATAAAGAACATCCGGAAGTGACAACGGCAAAAACGGAGAACATTTTTGAATCCATCACAGCTCCTCCCCATGAAGTTCTCCAGGAACTTGTAAAATCGGAAAATGAAAAAACCATCAGGATACTGTTGCGCTCTGTTCCGATAAATATCGGCAAATCAGACGCTCTCTCAATAGCAGAGGCCAAGATCGGGAAGTCAAAAAGCCAAAAATTGAAATTCATCCCTGTATGGTATTATAATTATTCTTTTAACACCCAGAAAAAATTCAAATCAAGGACGGTTGACCTTGTGGGAGATGGCGAGGGTTATATCCATGCGCTGACTGGTGGTAATTCTTTCAGGAAGTGCAAGGATTTCCAGGATAATACCTTTGTGCCGACCCAGAACTATGAGATAAAACAGCCCATTGTCTCAAAAAAAGATGCCACGGGAAAAGCGACAGACGCCATAATAATGGAGCATGCAAAAGAGATCAGGCTGAATGAGATGATCGGGGACACCATAGTATTCGAGAACAAAGTGTTTGCCCCCGAGCCAGAAGAGGTCACCCTCAAAATCGACCTCATCCATATTCCTGTATGGGAAATTAGAGGATTGGGGGAAACAATAGAGATCAATGGATACGATGGGCAAATCATAGCTATTAAAGCTTACAGTGATGCAGAATTCGTGTGAGTTTTTCGGTAATTTTTTAATCTTATACCACCTATGAGTCGTTGGTGATATTATTCAGGAGTATTCATTTAAACGTGGTTATTCACCGGACCCGGCAAGGATCCGGAATGTACTGGAGAAGAATTTCCCCGCAGAGATTAAAGAAGCGAATGGTCAGCTCACTATGAGTTATGGCGCTTTCGGGCGGTTAATAGTATGGATTGAAAACAAAAAGCTCAGAGTGGATACTGAATCTAATAAGGATGTAAGCAACGAAGTGATCCTTGAAACCAATAAGCGCTACAGGGTATTTCTTGAAGAGGCCACGGGTCATACCGCCAAGGAACGACTGAAACAAGCCAAAAAAGCAGTACAGGGAGATTGAATTTGTGGGATATCCTTAAGAGACCGGAGATTCCCACCTGTCTTCGTATCTGTGCCGGAACCGATGGCTCGATCACACAGCTTCTTGAAGTGCTCACAGGGAAAGATGTAGAAGTCAAAACCCTGGAACAGGCTCTAATAAAAGCAACACCCTCCATTGCGGAGCTTCTGGAAATAGAAAAAGGGGATGAAGTTAACAGGCGCATCGTTACCTCGATATACCGATAGGCAGGATCCTGAGGGACTATAAGCTTGAGACCCGCAGGGATATTTTAAAGATGGAAATCATCCGGCATGAGTTCTTTGGAGATATTCCCGTGCTTTCGAGGGAATACAAAATTATCTTTAATGAAGAAATCTTGATGTGGATAAATGAGTGTTTTCCCATCGATGACAGATGGAAAATGTAAGGTTTTATATCGCGATATTATTGAACCTGTCTAACCTTTCTCCAAGTTTCAACATCTCGCGAAAAGCTCTTCTTCCCCGCTTCTTTTTATTTGCTCAACAGCCATCCATGGGATTATGGATGAACCTCTTCCTTTCATGGCCTTCTCAAAGTCAGGTGGCGAAGATTTCTTGGCTGCTTTCCTTCCAGTGCCTCTTGAAGCGGTACTTCTGAAGCGCCTCTTTATCACAGCTTAATGTTCCTCTTTTTTTGACTTTGTGTACTTCCTTTCAGTATCCGATTTAAAGCTAACATCCGTGATAGCCCCAATATTCTCAAGCCTGTCCAGCAGCTTTTCCGCACCATCGGCCTTCAATCCAAGCGAACTTGCCATATCATGAGCTATAAAGAATTCATTTGTCTCGATGAACTTTTCTGCGCGCTCTTCCAGTGTCTCATATTTTTGCTCATTATTGAACCAGAACTCGTAATGGCTTGCTGCGGAATTCTCTTTATTGTAAAAAAGTCCCTCTTTCAACCCATACAGGTAAAGAGATAACTGCGGATGGAAATAACTCACTGCGAAATCCCTGCTCTCCCTTTCCCACGAAGTATTAACAAGGCAGAGGCATTTATACTGGTTCTTTTTAGTACCCTCGGCTTCTTTCTGCACGCACTCTATCACGCCGCTATCCTGCCACCTTGCTTCTATTAAAAGTGGGGTCCCAAATCCCTGGGATAATTTTGCGATGACATTCTTATCGCCTGCGCGATATTCCCATCTTGCATCTGGAAGGTAATCTCCAGTATGAAGTATTTCAGGTCTGTTCGATGCATATTTTGCCCGAAGGGTGTTCAGGTAGAGCTTTAATTCTGAAGAAGCTTCCTTCGGTATTTTCTTCCTTTCGTATTCTTCTTCTTTAATGCTCTCAATATATAGATCTTTTAGATCTTTAGTTAGCGTTATTCGGCTATGGACAGCTTCCCCTGCCGCATCCACAAGGCGAGCAATGGCATTTATATTCACTTCGCCCGTCAATTGCAGCTCAAGTTCCTCTACAAGCTTTTCCGCGCACTCAACAACCAGTTGCTCCGATGAGTTGAATTCTTCTATCGTCGCCGGTCTTTTATTGAACTTCTCCATGTTCGGGTTCTGAGCTTCAAAGATAGTGGAAGTGAGCCTTGTCCTTAAGGTGCGAAGCTCCGTCACCTCACCAGAATTCTGAATAATGCGATCAAGAATAGTGCGGGCACTGCTCAGGCTATTTAGCATTTTCCTGCTATTCGCTTCCCGTAAGTCCTCAAGTTTTGCGTGATTTCTTTTATTCTGCTCCAGTATCCTGAGCGAGTAGTGTATTATGCCCAGTGTCACAAGGAACATTAGGAGAAGACGCAATAGGCTCCCGGCAGAGAAGATTCCTATGTTTGAGGTGGCCTCGTTCGCCACGATGCTGATAAGCAGCGAAACAATCCCCTCTTTTGCCACCGATGGGATTTTTGCCGATGCGCTAGTGCCGGAAAGTAGTTTTTCTAATGGATTTTTTTGTTGTCTCATATTTACCTCTTATTGAAATTCAGCCACGTTCAGTTTGGTTCTTATCCTGTCTTACTCCCCGCTGAAGCCTGCCTGTATGGAGATGGGTCGAGCCACAGCCCGAACATTTCTTTTCCCTGGCTCCAATGGTCTTTGGATCCGTTTGGTTTTTTGATACCACATTTCTGGGGCATTATTCGATTTTTCCTCTCCTTTTTTGTTCCAGTTGAATATCATTAATATCATCACATTTAACAAAGATAGCTAAATTATAATTATTAGTATCATTATGATTTAAAGGTAATCCTTATGGATATATATCGTTTTCCATTGTATACATTAGCAAACACAGAGGTTTCTAATATCGTAAGCAGATAATACGCAATAAGCGCAAGAATTTCGGAAGACTCAAAGCAATACCTGGATAAATTAGTAAACAGAGGCATTACAATAGACACCTCTGAAGCCTGCATAAGGTATGCTAAACAAAAAAAGATGGAGGATTAATTGCAATAGGAATTTTAAGAAGGTACGACCACGATGACCGCGGCCATGGACGCAGCCATGTGAGGAACCAGGAACTCTCTGAAGTGCATCTGCGAAGCGAACTCATGGCTGACGTGGACCGGGCACAAAAACGAAAGCTCGGGGAAGAGATAAAGTCGGGGATGAGGCAGAGTGGTTATTTAACCTTTACTTTCATCATTCTGGTTTTCTCAGCAACCCTATCAAAAAAGATCTTCTCAGTATCCAGGGGCCCGGGATGTGCCTCTGGATGATACTGGACCGACATGATATCCAGATATTTATGCTCCAGCCCTTCAACCGTCCCGTCATTGGTGTTGAGCTGGGTTATGGAAGCCTCCTTCTTATCTATGCTGCTTTCATCCACAGCATAGCCGTGGTTCTGCGAGGTGATATACACGATGCCCTTTTTCAGGTCTTTTACGGGTTGGTTGGCTCCACGATGGCCGAATTTCATCTTATAGGTCTCTCCGCCGAGGGCAAGGGATATGATCTGATGTCCGAGGCAAATTCCAAAGATGGGAAGCTCCCCTGCAAGCTCTTTGACAACAGCTATGCCGTTAGTTGCCTGCTGCGGGTCACCAGGGCCATTAGATAAAAGAATAGCATCAGGTTCGTATTTCAGGATATCCTCCGTCCTTGTTGCTGCGGGGACAACGGTTACATTTATACCCCTGCTGTTCAGGCTTTTAACGATATTCCGCTTCACGCCGAAATCCATGAGCACGATATTGCCCCCTTCCTCATGGCCTTTTACCTGATATGGCTCCCTGCATGTGACTTTACTTATAAGGTCAAGGCCGCCTATGTCGGGCTGCTCCCGTGCAAGCCTGACCGCCTCTTCGCCGTCGTCATCTCCGGTGATTATTGCAGCTTTCATTGTGCCGTATTCCCTTGTTTTTATGGTGAGCATCCGAGTGTCCACTCCCATTATGCCTGATTTCCCTTCATCTTTCAGGAACTCATAAATGGAGCGGCGGGATCTGTGGTGGGAGGGATGGTCGCAGGCTTCTCTTACAACCAGTCCTTCTGCTTTCATGCCGTCTGACTGGAAAGTCTCACCGCTTATGCCGTAATTGCCAATTAGCGGGTATGTGAACATGAGTATCTGGCCCTTATACGAGGGGTCTGTGAGAGCTTCCTCATATCCCGTGTACTGGGTAGTAAAAACGAGCTCTCCCTGAACGATTCCTTCTACCCCTAATCCTTCTCCTTTGACAAAAGTCCCATCTTCAAGGCCTAATACTGCTTTCACGACCGTTAAAAGGGTAAAAGCATGGTAAATAGGTTACGATTCCTGATGCGGCATGGAACCATTTTTAAACAAGGCAGTGTTATAGCCCCATTGATTGAAAAAATTTTAGATATATTATAGACTGCTACCATGTGCGGAATAGCCGGTGTGAAAGGGAACGATTCGGAAATACTGGTCAGGAGAATGATTAATGTCCTGAAGCATAGAGGGCCTGATGGCAGTGGCGTATACACTGCCGGCGATATCTCAATAGGCAATGTTTTGTTGAAAATCACAGGTGAAAAAAAGCAGCCTGTATATAATAGAGGCGCGCTCACATACAATGGGGAAATTTATAATTTCAGGGATATTGCGAGAAGGCTTGATATTGAAACGGATTCAGACAGCGAGGTGCTTTTTTCGCTCATCGAAAAAAAAGGCATTGAGTCAGCCATCGGGGAATTGGATGGCGATTATGCCTTCGGATATGCGTCAGGCGATCAACTCCGACTTGCTCGTGACCCGGCAGGTGTAAAGCCACTTTATTATGGTTATGAAAACGGAGTATTTGCTTTCGCGTCTGAGAAAAAAGCGCTTCATGTGATAGGCATCAATCAAATATCATCCGTTCCACCCGGATACATGCTCTCACATAATGGGAACGGCACAACACAAAAGAAAGTAGTAAGTTTCGCATGTGGTGAGAGGATTACAGATGAACAAACTGCTTCTGATGCACTATTCAGTGCAATAGAGATGGCTGTGGAAAAGCGCAGGTATAAGCCGTGTGGTATCGCTTTTTCAGGAGGGCTTGACAGTTCTCTTATCGCGGCGTTATCTTACGATTCTGAATTGTACTCAGTGGGTATGGCAGGATCGCACGATATGAATTGGGCAAAAAAAGCGGCTCTTGCTCTTGGATTATCAGATAGACTTCATTGGCATGAACTTGCAATGGATGACCTGGAATCGGCTCTTCCGGACGTGCTGGGAGCGGTTGAATCAACCGACCCTCTCAGGATAAGCATAGCCCTGCCATTGTATTTTGCATCCAGAGACGCGAATGAGGACGGGATCTGCGTGATGATGTCCGGACAGGGCGCAGATGAACTCTTTGCAGGATATAAGCGATATGAATCCATGAAAGCGGATGAGCTCGAAATTGCGCTCCGTAAAGATCTCGATAATATCGCACAGACAAATCTTGAGAGGGATGATGCCGTAACAATGGCAAATGCAGTCGAACTCCGGGTGCCTTACCTTGACCGGGAGGTTGTGGAACTCGCCTTGAGGATCGACCCCGTGCTTAAGATACATAACGGTGTGCGCAAATACATTCTGCGGAAAACAGCAGAAAAAGTAATACCTGCTGATATTGCCTGGAAAGAAAAAAAAGCTGCACAGTACAGCAGCGGATTATATTCGGCGCTTGAAAAGCTCGCGAAGAAAAATGGGTTCCATGGGATTCGATCTCCTGGAAAATATCTGGAAAGCATAAAAGATTTCTGAGCGCATTATACACATCGCACCACATTAAAGCCCTGCACCGAATCTTAAGTTATGAACAGTTTCGCCCCGCTCGCGTGTTTATATAGCAGATGAACAAGTGAAATATCCGGGTGGTAATATATGAACAGGAAAGAGCTGCGCCAGGCATACGGTTTCGCTGCTCACTGACCATCTTGTTTTTTCCCCGAAATACAGGGGCAGGATGCATGTGGCTATGATATGCGAGGGGATAATTTGTAAGACATGCGTGGAGATGGTCATCGAGATTGCTGTAAATCCAGACCATGTGCATATTTTCTTCAAATATCCTCCAAAGTACTCGCTGAGTTTCATCGCAAAGAAGATAAAAGGAGTTTCAAGCAGAATATTAAGGAAGGAGTTTCCCCACCTTCAGGAATGGTGCGGTGATCATCTCTGGGCACCGAGCTGTTTCCATGGGAGTGTTGGGAATGGATGGGAGGTTGTGGAAAATATATTCGTGAGCAAGATGTATATGAATATAATAGGGGAAAATAAGAGAAACGGTATCTACAGGCCTTGGACAATTTGTCCGGGGTATACCGTGACTTGAATGATAATCCTCATGCTCCCAAAACGCAAGGGACATAACAAATAAAATGATTAAAACAACAGAATACAAAAAGATTCCAGCTACAATTATTCATCAAATAACGGGTGTGATAGATGTTGAGGAGGTAAAACGCGGTATAAATGAAGCCAATGAAATTATCAATAAAGTAATTCACAGATATGGCAGGTTTAACCTGATTATCGACATGAGAGGCATTAGTTTTACGGATTTGGCTGCACATAAGACGTGGAAGATATGGTCACAAAGTAGATTAATCGAAGAAAAAGTGAACTACACTGCCATTGTTTTGGTTGATTCACCGCATACCAGGGCAGAAATGGAATTAATGGAGACAGAAACGGTGCAATTCTTTTTTGATTTCAATGAAGACTGCAATTGGCTGAACAATATTTTGAGTATTGAAAAAACCAATTGCAAAGCCCAGATGTTATGAACTTTTAAACGGTTTTCCAGTCTTAACTTTTTGCGCCTATAAGGCGCGAAGCTGCGTACCCGTATACCACCGAATCGGCGAGTATCTCAACCATGTGGTAAGGCGCGACTGCAGAAATGAAGCTCAACGACATCATGCTGGAAATTAAAGGCAGGAATGCTCCCGGAATGTAGAGCAGTGCCGAAGCGACTGCAAAGTTCAATCTCTGCTCTGTTTTGATTCCGGCAAAAACAACTAAAAGGACAACAGCATAAATGAATCCTCTCAGAAGCTCAAGGGGTATCATTAGCGTAATGGAAGGTATAACCAGGCCTGAAGATGGTTGCGAGTAGTACGGCATCACGAACGGTGATACCATCAAGCCGAAAATGAAATAAATAAGGAAATATACGGCCGATGCTGCGATTATTCTTTTCACCCAGGAACTTGCGGTTCTTGATCTTATATGGCTTTTCAATGCAGCAGTTATATCATTGCTTCCTTCAGGTCGTAACAGGAAAATCGCTGAGGCGCTTTCCAATAGAGAGATGAAAAGAGAAATTAGAATTGCCATTATCAAAGATTCAGATTGGTACACTTTAGTGAAGAAATACGCTTCTAACAAATTATTGAAAAATCCAATCATAAAAAGGCTGAACCAGATGAGTATAAATGCACTACGGGGTTTCAAATCCACTTTCGAAATGAACCATGCAAGAAATATGGCAAGCACAAAACCTTCGAAAACTGGTATCAATGTGAAAGAGAAAGCCCGGGAATAAATCAGAGACAGTATTATGCCCAATATTAAGACTCTATAAGCAGATTTTGTCATTGCCATTTCTGACTTCATAACCGTTCTTCACCTAGCACCTTAATAGCTCCATAGTATATTTTAATGATTGTGCATTGCAAACCTGAGATAATTGAAAAAAAATCAAGTCAGATTTTATTTATCTAAGCGCGATATGATTTGACCCATCATCAATATTCCAAAGTTACTAAGTTTCATCTTGTTCACATCTTAATTATTTGTCCTAACACCAAGCCTATTGTTAGAAGACCTCCTATGATATTCAACAAGCAATGCGTAATAATACCCAGTCTGATATTGCGTTTCCACCATAACGCCAGTGTTAGTGGTAGCACACCCAAAAAGACGGTTGGATAATTGTAAGGCTGCCAGAAGTGATATATCGTGAAAAGAAAATGCCCTATCACAGGAGTCCACAAACCAAATCGGGAAATTCGTGGCATCAGGTATCCGCGAAAATAAATCTCCTCGATGAGTGGAAATACTATTCCATTGAGCATTAATGCAAGTGCAAATGTTATGATAAGTGATGATTTGGGATAATGCACATATTGGGTCGTATCCGCCATAACGAACCATTTAGGCAGCCACGATAACATGTCAATCAGAATCGTATCAAGCGGGCTTGTAAGTATCAAAATAATGAAAGCTAGAATTGTAAGCAATGGGACCAGATAGGCATATAGCCTGATTGGCATATGTTCCCGGTAGAGAACTATTCCACGTAGAGACCATTTGCCATTTCTCTTTTTTCCCTGATAGATTAGATGTCCCAACTCGAAAGTTATCAGAATGAACAGTGAGACCAGGAGCATTGCAAAGATGGGTGGATATCCCAACGTATGGCGATGGGTGCTGTTCCAACATACAATATTACAATCAATGCCCCAGGCAGCAAATGCAGGATGATAGATTTTGTAATGGAATGCTGTTGAATATGAATTGCTACCTCCTTATAATATTATTTTATTCTTCCTTTTTGTTTTTCGAATTGTTAATATTATGCAGACTCCACAGGTATTAAAGTGGTTCTTGACTGCCCGTGCCTCAATGAGAAGGTAAGATATTAACGCATAAACCCTTCACGAAAGACGGCGTTTGCCATGAGCCCAAATGACAGTGCTGCTGCCAGCAAATATATTCCTGTACTTAAAAAATCCCCATTTACAAAGGGAAAAAATGCCAATATAAGGCTGGCAAGTCCTGTGATACCGCTACCATACAAAGTAAAAAGTTGGATTGTCAAAACCAAAGTTTTCGGATCATTATTCATTTTTTATTCCTCTTTTTTGTTTTTCGAATTTTATTGCTGTACAGAATGCACAGGCATCAAAGTAGTTTTCGACTGCCCGTTCTCCATCCAATCAAATTGGACAGTTATATTTAAATCCGTTTCTGGCATGGTCTTCTCTCTTGTATATTCCGAATCAAATGACATTAGTGATCCTGTGTTCGGAGGCAGGTCGCCTCCTATTGGAATATTTTTCCTGACAACTTTACTATTCGCCGTATCTTCAAATATTATTACGGCAGCTAGATTTTTGGCAACCATGTTTCCATCATTCCAGAATGATCCGTGTACTTTTATGATTTCCATTTTTGTATTATTTTCTACTGCTCCCTGCGAAATACCAACTTCGCTAACAATATGTACATATTTACTTTTTTGCATTGGGGCAAAATATGCAAGTACTGCTATTGCACAAACTGCCAGAATTGCTACTACAATAATAACCAATTTTTTTCTTTCTATGTTTTTCATATTTATCCACCTGTAATACATTCGACCTGTTTTCCTTGCAGTATTATAAGAAAGGTCTTGAGGATACTCAAGATACAATCTCTTTTCCATCCAGGGTGATATTTTCTCCTGCAAGGTATGTTCCACTATCGGTTGAGTTTGCAGTATAGTTTGTATCAATATCTACTGAATCGTTTTCGCCATTGACATTTGCATCAGCTTTTGTATTATCCAGGCATCCTGATAATAGAAGAATGGATACAATTCCCTATATAATATATATCTTTTTCATTGAATCACCTCCTTTAATTATCATCTATTAAATTACTCCTAGACATCTAACTCTTAAAAGACTTTCTTAAACTACGAATGGTTTCGTAGTTATAGCAGTCGACCCTTACTGAATATTGAACTATTGCTCTTCGCCCAATTCTGACCTGGCATACCTGAATACTTGGTATAAAAAACCTATCTCGTCCAAACATGTTGGACTGTGCGGCGGCGGCGCAGGCTCGTAACTCTGGTTTGGGGTGTAGTATATGTTAAAGAATTTCTTGTCAGGATAATCATGGTCTACAGCCTACCCACGCCTGTTGTACTCATTGTTTCTCCATTTATCATCGGCTTCGCTACCATTTTCACTATTATCTGGACGTTCTGGTATGCAAAAAAGATTCGCGAACGGTTATCACCCTGAGGAGTTATCGCATAAAGGCATAAGAGGTGTGGCTATCGATATTGTCGAGGAGGTCAAAGAGGGAAAGGGCGCGGAATTGATAGTTGGCGGGGAAATCCGCGATTTTACGCCCCGCTTCAGGGAATCAGCATATATGCCTAAAGAAACTTGCGGGCGAGAAGACGCCGCGGAATTTGAGGCTATGAAGAGGGCTGTGGGCGGCGCAGGCTGTTGAGAGGAACAGAAGGGTAGTTGAAAGAGTGAGGGGGAAATAGATATTCATGAAAATGGGATATACAGGCCTCGTACATCGTACGGGGTTTGGGTGACTTTTATATCAACTCAAGTCTGTATTGATTGCTTCAAATCTGTGATCCATGCTTTCAAATCTATAATCCAGACCCTGAAATCCAGACATCATTTCTTTCCTGTAGCTCTCAATTTCCTTTCTAAGACCATCAATCTCAATCTTTGTCTCATTTTCGAGACCTTCAATCTCTATCTTTGTTTCATTTCTTATGCTCTCTATTTTAACATCCAGGGTTTTGACATCGCCGCTGATCTCACTGAGCCTTGGCAATGATGCACGTTCTATCCGGCCAGGTATTTTTTCAGCCCATGATCTGCATTTAAAGCACATTCCATTTAACTTTTGGTTGATAGCAATAGAAACCATTAATAAGTATCTTGGGCATTTGAGTCTGGTTTAAAATTAAAGGGATTTTGATGAAAGATTATATTATAAAAGACATAAACCTTGCAGATGAGGGAAAACAGAGGATCGAATGGGCACGAAGACATATGCCAGTTCTCCAAAAGATAAAGGAACAGTTCGAAAAAGAAAAACCGCTTAAGGGCATCAATGTGGTGGCATGCCTTCATGTGACGGTCGAGACCGCAAATCTCATTCATGCCATGAAGGCGGGGGGCGCAAATATCGCCTTAACTGCCTCAAACCCGTTGAGCACACAGGATGATGTTGCTGCAGCCCTCGCTTCCGAGGGAATCAAGACATTCGCGATAAAAGGCGAGGACGAGAAACAATATTATGAGTGCCTTGAAGAGGCGCTTAAGATCAAACCTCATGTAACATTAGACGATGGCGCAGATACCATAGCACTTGTGCACTCAAAGCACCAGGAATTGATAAAAGGCATAAAAGGCGGATGCGAGGAAACCACGACAGGTGTGATAAGGCTTCGAGCCATGGCTGCAGAGGGCGCTTTGAAATACCCGGTGGTCGCAGTTAACGATGCCGAGACCAAGATGATGTTCGATAACCGCTACGGCACAGGGCAGAGCACCATACACGGGATAATGAACGCAACGAACATACTTTTTGCCGGGAAAAACATCGTAGTTGCCGGTTACGGTTGGTGCGGAAGAGGAGTATCTTCACGGGCTCGCGGACTGGGCGGCAACGTTGTCGTTGTCGAGGTCGAGCCCAGAAAGGCACTTGAAGCTGTCATGGACGGGTTCAGGGTAATGCCAATGAAGGAAGCGGCAAAAGTCGGGGACTTATTTATCACTGTCACCGGGGACATCTCCGTTATCAGCAAAGAACATTTCCAGGTCATGAAAGACCAGGCGATAGTGTGCAACTCAGGGCATTTCAATGTTGAGATCGATATCCCGGCACTTACCGCGATGTCAAAGAAAGTCAACCAGATAAAGAATGATGTGCAGGAATTTGTCTTGAAAGACGGGCGGAGAATCTACCTTCTTGCTGAAGGCAGGCTCGTGAACCTTGCCAGCGCATTCGGGCATCCCCCTGAGGTCATGGATATGAGCTTTGCGAACCAGGCACTTGCCGTCAGGTACATCGCAGAAAAAGGCAGCACGCTTGAGAACCAGGTCTACAGGGTGCCGTTCGAAATAGACAGCCGCGTGGCTAAACTCAAGCTTGAGGCCATGGGTATTGAGATAGAAACCCTCACCGAAGAGCAGGATAAATACCTCCATTCCTGGACAATGGGGACATAAGATGCAGTTGGGGATAAAAGCGGTCGAAGATTATCTGCAGGAATTATACGGAAGCGCGAAAGTTACCGCGATAAGCGAACTTGGCGGAATACCCCTCGAGGTTGAAGAAGGCATCAAAGGATTCGGTTACGGCAAGCCCTATCTTATCGTATTTGAGGCAAAAGGAAAAAAGCATTCTGTCGTTCTTTCATCCATGCGCGTACAGAAGGGTTTCGGGCATGACCATTTCTCGGACAGGGCTCAGATATTGATATGGCAGAATTCTGTTTTTAATAACTTGCCCTCTCATGCGCGATCTCTTGACGTTGGGTACTTCACGCACGAGGGTGAACTTTTTTCCGCCGGGAAGGCTGAAGAGTATTTCATTCTAATGGAAAAGATCGAAGGGAAGGAATATTTCCTTGACCTTGAAAGGATAAAGAAGGAAGGAAAACTCACTTCACTTGATAAGGAGAGGACAAGGGCGCTTTCCTCATATCTTGCCAGGATCCATGCCGCAAAGCATGATGACCGGGAACTGTACCTGCGGAAGATCAGGGATAATGTTGGGCACGGCGAGTGCATCATGGGATTGACGGACAGCTATCCTGAAAACCTGGATTTTGTGAGCTGGGACGACCTGTGCGAAATTGAAAAAAAATGCGTGGACTGGCGATACAAAATGAAAGGAAAGGTTCATCGCCTCTGCATGACACATGGCGATTTCCATCCCTGGAACATCATGTTCCGCGATGGTGCGGACTTTACTGTTCTTGACAGAAGCCGGGGGGAATGGGGCGAGGCTGCTGATGATGTTTCTTCTATAACAATGAACTACATTTTCTATTCATTGCAAAAATATGGTGAGCTTGCCGGGCCTTTCAAGGAATTGTATGAACTCTTCTTTAACAATTACCTTGAAAGAACAGAAGACAGGGAGCTGTTGGAAGTGATCCAGCCTTTCTATGTTTTCAGAAGTCTTGTGGTAGCCAGCCCCATATGGTACCCCAATCTCGACCCCGGCGTGCGCACCAAGCTTTTTAATTTTATCGATAATGTGCTTGATAGCGCAGAATTTGATTATCAAGACGTAAATTCTTATCTATAGGGGAAAAATGGCCTTTGCAGTCTGGTTCACGGGTCTTCCGGGAAGCGGTAAGACGGCGATCGCATCGCGTACAGCGTCCATCCTTAGGCAAAAGGGATCCAATATAAGGATCCTTCAGCTTGACGAGATCCGAAGGGTCCTTACGCCTTCTCCGAAATATACGGATGAGGAGAGGGATATTGTATATGCCTCCCTTGCATATATGGCAAAACTTCTCACGGAATGCGGGGTCAATGTATTTATTGATGCAACTGCGAACAGAAGGAAATACCGTGATGCAGCCCGAAGGATAATCCCGAATTTCGCCGAAGTGTTTGTCCGGTGCCCACTCCCGGTATGCATGGAACGCGAGGCCCACAGGAAAGCTGTGTTTTCACCAAAGGGGATATACAAAAAAGCAGCGGGTTCGGGGGCAACCGTTCCGGGTGTAAATGTGCCATACGAAGAACCCCTTAAACCTGAGATAATTATAGATTCTGATAAAATGAGACCTGACGAGAGTGCACAAAAAGTCGCTGATATCATAATCACTCTTTTTGGAGAATTGCATGCAAATTGAAACTTTGATCGAGATAGGGATCGAGATCAGGGATGTTATCAATTCTTTCATAAAGGAAAATGAGGATTACGGCGAGATGGTCGTGAAAAGGCCAAAGGACATTACGCGCAAAATGGATATGGCCGCAGAACATGCGCTCGACGATGCCCTGAATGAACGCGGGCTGTCTGCAAGAATAATATCGGAGGAACTCGGGGACAGGACAGTGGGAAAGCATCCGGAGTTCATGCTTATTTTTGACCCCATAGACGGCTCTACCAATGCCACATGCGGGATTCCGTTTTTCTGCACATCGCTTGCTTATACGGATAAGACTGATATCGCAAATTTCGGGGATATCGGAATGGCTGTGATCTGCGATATACAGAACAATATCTATTGTGCCCAACAGGGAAAAGGCGCTTTTTTGAATGGAGAAAGAATGATTGATAAAAAAAGGGGCACCCGCCTAAAACCTGTGGTTTCGGTGTATTCTTATGGCGTGCCTGAAGTACCCCCCGGTCTAATTGAACTTGAAAAATCCATCATAGTCAGGGCGTTTGGCAGCATTGCGCTTGATATGTGCTACGTGGCAGATGGAACGCTGGATGGTGTGATCGATACGAGGGGGCTTGTGAGCGGTTATGACATAATGGCGTCGGCTTTGATTTTGAAAGAGGCGGGAGGAGTGCTCACAGATCTTGAAGGAGAGGTTATAGCTAATGATGTCAGGGCGACCGGTCTATCTATTATCGGGACGAAAAATAAGGAACTGCGCGATAGAATTGTGAAGGCATTGGAGATGTGATTGCGCTACCCGGGCTGGAGCTCTGCTTCAGATTATCAGGGAAAAGGAATCCATCAGCGAACTGGCTGAAGCATAAAGAGTCAAATATGTATAATGACCTCACTTTCTTAGAAGGTAAAGGTTTACTTGAGCTTAAGGAAGGTAAAAATCATGTCAAGAAAGTGCCTGTTATTGATTACGATGCGCAGTCCCGCAGACTGCATGATTCATGATGTTGCTTATTTACATTGATAAAGAAATTACAAACTAAGATAACAGTTATAGGTGAGTTATGAAATTTCAGTTTAGAGTTAATGACGATTTTCCACCTAAAAAAGATGGTGCAAATTCGATGTGGGGCAAACCAACAGAGGCAAGGCGACTTGAAAAACTTCGTCTGGCTGCCCTACGAGTTTTACAGGGCAGAGAACCTTTAAAATGGAACATCCGACTTTCAATTGAAATTCATGTTGGACCTGTTAATAATACAATTACAGGGGATCTCGACAACTTTATCACTGGAGTTTGTGATGGACTTATGGCAGCAGATGAACGGTCCAAACTAGATATGCGATGGTCTAATCCTGAACTGAGGGATATTCACCCGAGTAAACCGCTGGGAATATATGACGATAGTGAGATTTTATCTATCAAGGCAGAAAAGGTAGTAGGAGACACTGACATACCATGGTACGAAGTCATCCTTGAAGGAGATTAAGATGTAGGTTATGGATTCTGGAAATTTCACAGAACGCCAAAATCACATCTTTCAGGGAATTTATCTGGCTTTTTATCGCTTCTCTGAGTAGGAGATATGTCTTTCCACATGAGCTAATACATGATTGGAACCGAAAAGCATAATTTAGTGTTTATACATTAAACAAATATTGAAATAGGTAAATAATATGACCAAAAAAACCCGCAAACGATGTGAGAACTGTGATGGCTTCATGAAACCAATTGAAGGTACGAAATATAGTTGGTTTTGTGAGTTTTGTGGCGCAAAAGTAATTAGTTCTTTGGATAAAGAATTAGCGGATGCGTATATCAGACAATTAAAAGCTAAACGTGAATTAAATAAATAAAACAAGATCCATTAAAGAGATTTCTAAAATGGACATTGTTTTTTCGACCATGTTATTCCTTCAGTAAGAAGGACCTTTAAGGGTTCTATACTTGATTTGATAATCTCAAAATCATCTCCGGATCCTGATTCTTCTTTACTTCCATGAACAAGATTTGATCTAACCAAATATAGAATTTGCCCCAAAGATACGATTCGCTCCAGTGCAGGCCGATATTCATCTTGAAGTATCTTTTGATATCTAATGCCGTCATCTGAATATCCAACCATAAGTTTTTCGCCAATTCTTCTATTCATTTTCTGTATCGGTTTACGTCGGCAAAAGTACTCGACTTCGTTCTTAACTTCATCAATTATTTCTTTAGCCTTTGAATCACCAAGTTGTTCAAGCAAATTTTGAATTTTCTCTTGTTGACTACCATCAATTTTATTAATTACTCCCCATTGAAAATAAATGGCGTTAAATCCTGCGAAGTAAAAGAAGAACTTAGAGTATATATCTTCTGTCTCATTCCCCTTTCTCAGCCAACGTTCGGCTATATTATGTTGATTTCTAATAAAATCATCCACGCCCCATAAACTAGCTTTACTAGGAATATATCTTTTTATATTTTTAGAGTTCATATAAATTATTCAATTGCTTGCTAAACTAACAAGTTACGTTATTGTCCATTTTTAGTATCCATCATTTTTTAAGTTTTATTGTGCAGAAATCCATAAAATCTTTACCCAAAGGGGAAACCCTACCACTGATAATATCTACTCCGCTGCCTGCCGTCATGGTACCAAATATATTCCTATCTGTATTCGTAAAACCCATTTGGTAAAGGTCTCCAAAAATGCCTTTCAAAACATCCAATGGAACCTCATTAAAATAAGTTTGAAGTGTTCGAGAAAAATTATAACCTTTAACATTTCCAGGTTTTATTCCAATTTCTGCAAAGCAATCAACAGGGAAGCTCAGAAATCTCAACATACCGAGATGAAGTGGAGATAATGTCTCAATTTTTTTCAAATAGTACTCCATTGTATCCGCCTTAAGATCTCTTCCTCTTAATGAATTTACAAGTAGCGCCATTAAAAACTCTAATTTCTCTTTCTGATAATTCTCAAGAACAAGTTTATATGTTTGCTCAAATAGATATGCAAATTCATCCGTTCTTACGAAATCTTCGTTTATTTCATCTTTAAACCTTTCGATGTTTTCAGATAATTGTTTAATAAAATCAAGAAGTCTTTCTAGTTTTTTATTTGGAATATAATCATTGACAAGCGAACCAAGAGCCCCTCCGATAATTGGTATTCCTGAAATCGCAGCTTTAACTAAATTTACAATATGGTCAGAACTAGGGGTTTTATCTAAATATGCTGGAACAATGGTCTTTTTTGTGAGTTCCTTCTTTTCACTCATTTTTTATCACTTACCAAATTTGCAGATTCTTTCATTCTTTGCATAATTCATTCGTATACGATATTGGTATATAATATTATTCGCGCCTATTTTTAATTTACATGGGGGTTTTCCTATAATTTTATACCTTTCCGAGCATGAAAGACCCATCGTTTTAAGTCACAAACCCCGGACTTAATTCCATGGCCTGCAGATAGTGTTTTTATATAATGCAGAAGCTCTCCTTTCAGTTCTTTTATTCAAATCGATACTCAGGGTTCATACGCAAAATCTTATAGCAAGAGCGAAAGTATTAAAATACATAAACCAGTCGCAGTACTTTTAACCTCACCAAAAGCCGCCGGTAGGCATAATAAGAAGCTGCCTCATTAAAAATCCAATTTGAATATAAAGATCATAACAATCTTTATCTCATTCCAGCCTGATTTCAGCCTGTAATGTTTGTTGAAGGGTCGAATCAAATAATAAAAAAAGAGCAGAGGGCGCAAAGTAATCGCGTATCTGCGTTCATTCGCGTTACTGACACGTATGGCGAAGCCATACGTGAATGCGCCCTCCAGAGGCGTGACTCTGGGCGCCTTCATCTGCGGTTTGTATTTAGAGGGCTCGATACATGAAATTCGCCGCCAGCGAAGCAATGCTGGTTTATTTCAACGGGCTTGAAACAGAGCT
Source organism: Candidatus Methanoperedens sp. (assembly GCA_027460535.1). Lineage (NCBI taxonomy): Archaea > Methanobacteriati > Methanobacteriota > Methanomicrobia > Methanosarcinales > Candidatus Methanoperedentaceae > Candidatus Methanoperedens > Candidatus Methanoperedens sp. Next base: position 8,782 of record JAPZAR010000029.1, on the reverse strand, counting down.
CAACCGCGCGATCGCCCTCGCCAACAGCGCGCGCGCCAACGGCGCAGACCCGAAGCCGGAGATAGAGATCCCGATAGCGAAAGACCTTGCAGACAGGGTTGAGAAACTCATAGGCGTGGAGGGGGTTGCCAGGCGGTTAAGAGAGCTTGAAGAGTCAATGTCGAGGGAGGAGGCTTCGCTGCAGCTCGGTCTTGAAGTCGCGAGCGGGAAGATCAAGCAGTTCGATTCAAAAAAGGATGCGATAGAGGCCGCTGTGAGGATCGCCATGGCTGTGCTCACGGAAGGCGTTGTTGCTGCGCCGATAGAAGGAATAGCAAAGATCGACCTTGCGAAAAACGATGACGGCTCGGAGTATATCAGGATCTATTATGCCGGTCCCATACGGAGCGCAGGCGGCACGGCGCAGGCGCTTTCCGTGCTTGCCGCTGATTATGTGCGCATCAACCTCGGCATCAACAGGTTCGTACCGCGGCCGGAAGAGGTCGAAAGGTACGTCGAAGAGATCACCGCATATCACAGGGCAGTTCACCTGCAATACCTGCCTACCGATGAGGAAATTCGCCTGATCGTGCGCAACTGCCCTATCTGCATAGACGGCGAGCCTACGGAAGAAGCAGAAGTGGAAGGGCGCCGGGACCTTGAAAGGATCGAGACGAACAGGATACGCGGCGGTATGGCTCTTGTCATCGCCGAGGGCATCGCGCTCAAAGCCCCGAAGGTGAAGAAACATGTGGACAAGCTCAAACTCGACGGCTGGGACTGGCTTGAGAAATTCACGGTCACTGTCAAAAGCGATGATACTTCGGCACAGCTAAAGCCGAAGGACAAGTATCTGCAGGATCTGATCGCAGGAAGACCCGTATTTTCGTATCCCTCAAGGCCGGGAGGCTTCCGGCTCAGGTACGGGAGGAGCAGGAACACCTGTTTTGCAGCGGCTGGTATCAGTCCTGCCACAATGATCCTGATGGACGATTTTCTTGCCGCAGGAACCCAGATAAAGATCGAACGCCCTGGAAAGGCCGCAGGCATTGCGCCCGTGGATACGATCGAAGGGCCTACCGTGCGTTTGTTCAACGGGGATGTTTTGAGAGTTGATACTGCCGAAGAGGCTCAAAGGATCAGGCCCTCAGTACAGAGGATCCTGGATATCGGTGAGATATTGATAAATTATGGGGATTTCCTTGAGAACAACCATCCTCTGGTGCCGTCGTCATACTGTTATGAGTGGTGGGTACAGGAACTTGCTTCCAAAACACCTATAAAAGACCTGGGAGATTTGAAAAACCCGGATGAAAATAAAGCACTCTCGCTCTCCGATACCTACAAAGTACCCCTTCATCCAAAATACACCTATCTCTGGCATGATATCAGCCTTGATGAATACTGCGAGCTTGCAGAATACATCCAGCAAAATGGTAAATTCAATGGAAAACTCTCAATTCCACTTGATAGTAAAATAAAAACTATTTTGGAGACCCTTCTTGTCCCGCATATCGTGCGCGAGAAGCAGATTCATATCGAAGAGCCATTGCCATTTATCCGGTGCATGGGACTTGCAAGGGATCTGAAAAAAACATGGACAGCAACAGAAACTGATATCATGGAAACTGTTTCCAGGATGAGCGGAATTACTATACGCAGGCGGGCTCCCATCAGGATCGGCGGAAGGATGGGAAGACCTGAAAAATCTGACAAGCGTGAGATGAAGCCGGCGCCTCATGTACTTTTTCCCATCGGTGAAGCAGGCGGACGGCGCCGCTCGCTCCAGAGCGCCAAAGAATACGTTGACGACGATGGTGGGGAGAGGAATAATGAATTCAAAATAGGGCTGTCTGTCCAGAAAGAAAAGGTCGGGACGATAAAAGTACAGATAGGCGAGCGCATCTGCCCATCATGTAAAATCCGGACTTTCAAGAACAGGTGCAAATGCGGAAAATTTACGAATGCGGTCCTGCGATGCCATGCATGCGGGATTGAGGTGAACAGGCCGGTATGCCCGAAATGTAAAAAAGAAACTACCTCAGTGACAGAGACTTCTGTAGATCTCAAGAAAGAGTACATGGATGCCCTGGAAAATGTCGGGGAAAGGGATAATGTTGCAATAAAAGGGGTCCTGGGTCTTACTTCGAAAAACAAGACGCCTGAGCCGCTTGAAAAAGGCATCCTGCGTGCAAAACACGACATTGTGATGTTCAAGGACGGCACTGTGAGGTATGACCTTTCCGACCTGCCCCTCACCCATATCAGACCCAGAGAGATAGGCGTTCCGGCGGCGAAACTGAAAGAACTGGGTTATGAGAAAGACATATATGGCAGGCCGCTTACAGACGAGAACCAGACCCTTGAACTGAAAGTGCAGGACATCGTTGTCTCAAAGGATTGCGCAGAATACCTGCTAAAGACCGCGAGATTTGTTGACGACCTCCTTACGAAATATTATAAAGTGGGTTCTTACTATAACATGAGCAGGACAGACGACCTCATAGGAAAACTTGTTATCGGACTTGCCCCCCATACCTCTGCCGGGGTACTCGGGCGTCTGATCGGTTTCACCACTGCATCCGTGGGTTATGCACATCCCTTTTTCCATGCTGCAAAACGGCGCAACTGCGATGGTGACGAGGACTGCGTAATGCTTCTGATGGACGGGCTTTTGAATTTCTCGCGCTCATACCTTCCCGACAAGAGGGGAGGACAGATGGATGCGCCGCTTGTGCTGACCTCGCGCATCGACCCCAATGAAGTCGATAAGGAAACACATAACGTAGATGTGACATTCCAGTACCCTCTCGAGTTCTATGAGGCCACAATGAAATTCATGAACCCCAGGGATATCGTGAAACTAATGGATACAGTGAGCGGCAGGCTTGGTACTCCAGCACAGTACGAGGGTTTTGGTTTCACCCACGACACTTCCAATATTGCAGCAGGGCCTAGGAACAGTGCATACAAGACACTGGGGACCATGATAGAGAAAATGGACGCTCAACTCGCCCTGGCACGGAAAATAAGGGCTGTTGACCCCCAGGACGTTGCAGAAAGGATCATAAACTCGCATTTCCTGCCTGACCTGATAGGGAATCTGCGCTCTTTCTCTAAACAGAAGGTCAGGTGTACAAAATGCAATGCAAAGTTCAGGCGTCCGCCCCTGCGCGGCACCTGTCCCAAGTGCGGCGGGAATATCGTGCTTACCGTCCATGAGGGCTCTGTGAGAAAGTATCTTGAAACATCGCTTCGCATCGCAGATGAGTACAATGTAAGGCATTACACGAAGCAGAGACTGGAACTGCTCGAGCTTGAGATGAGGTCATTGTTCGAGAGCGATAAGGTGAAACAGAAAGGGCTTGCGGATTTCATGTGATTGGAATTTTCATTTTTCCGCTGGCCAGGATGTCTGAAAGCTCCGCAAGTTCCTGGGATGACAGCGTCTCTGCCCTGACGTCCAACTTTTCCCGCGGCAGCCTTTCCACATCACTTTTCTTGATCCCAAGTGAAACTGCATTATTCAATATGGCATTCCTGAGCTTTTTCCTCCTCTGGGAAAAGGCTGCAGTGATGAATCTCATAAAAAAATCCTGGTCGCTAACTTTGAAAAGCGGCGGTCGGGGAACCAGCCTCACAATGGCAGACCTGACCTTTGGCGGGGCGCTGAACGCGCTTTCTGGAACGACCTCCAGCAACTCGGCGTCAGCATAATACTGGACAGCAATTGAGAGCCTGCTGTAATCCTCGCTGCCCGCCTTTGCGACCATCCTTTTTGCAAACTCATACTGGTACATCAAAATCCCAAGTTCGAATTTATATCTCAGCAGTTTGAAAGTGACAGGGGAGGATATGGAATAAGGCAGATTGGATATCACTTTATTAAAATTCGGGAATTCAATCTTCCGCGCATCTCCCGTTATCACCTCAACATTATCCCACCTGTCAAGAGATGCTGCAAGATCAGGATCCGCTTCAATTGCTATGACCTTTCCGGCTTTTTCAGCTATCGCCCCGGTAAGATTGCCATAGCCCGCGCCAATTTCCAGCACGATATCGGAGCGATTTAATCCGCCGAAGTCTATTATCCTGTTGAGAACCCGTTTATCTATTAAAAAATGCTGGTCCTTTTTATACCATTTCACAGTGAACCCGCTAATGAATATCTTCGGCTTTATCTTTTTGGAGGCGTCGGGGTCGTGAAAATCCGGTATTTTATGGTCTCATCCTTTAATTCATCCATAACCCTGTTCGCGATCAGTTTCTCCGGAGCATGGAGACCTTTGACCCTTTCAACGAGGTTCTTAAAAGATGTGAACTCTCCTTTTTTCCTCTCGTCTATTATACCCCACATGAGTTTTTTACCTATTCCCGGCAGCAATTCAAGCATATGCAAACGCGTTGTTATGGGATAAGCATCATTAAAGAAAGATAAGAACCTGTTTTCATCGGTCAGGACTACCTTTTCTATTACGGGCGGAAGTTCCATCTGGGCTCCATGGGTAAGCTCATTATAGATGATACGCCTCTTCACATGGTCTATTACAGGCCTGTCCCCTTCCCCTATATACACCCTGTCCTGGGCCTTCGGCATCACGTTCTCTTTCGGAGTCATCTCCATTAATACAAAATGTTTTTCGCCGACTCCCTGTGCAAGAGGTTTCTTCTGGTACATCGGACGATTGTCATCAGAACGTCCATAATGCAAGTAATCCAGTATATATGCAAAATCTTCTTTTTCCGCCTTTTTCCCGAAAGTTATCATCAAATACCACTGACGCTAGCGTCTCCTTGCTCAACCACTAATAATTAGAATAGAAGTTTATATAGTTTTACAATCAGATTCAAGCAAATTTAAGAACCAGTTCCAGAATCTGTTTCAATTCCTGTTCTGTAAGGGTATACCGTTCCTTTGCATATATCGATCTTATCTCATCATTGGATAGTGGCAGAGTATCAGCGATCCTTACTGCTATCTCAGGTTTCATTTTTTCAAGTTTTATAAGTTCATTCACAAGTTCCCTGGATTTGATCGGATCGAGCCTTGCAAACATCTCAGCATGTGATATTGCTTTTCGCAATTCATAGCCCAGTTCCTTGCCCTCTTCATTCTCTCTTTCTTCTCTCACCTGATCAAGCACTTGCCGAACTTCAGGCAGGGTCAGTATTTCCTCGCCGAGAATCTGTTTTACTATCATTATTTCACCGGTTATTTTTGTGAGGTCAAATGTTCAGGCAGCGCAATAACTTCTTTCATAAGCCCGCCGTCCCGAACCTCAACAAGATATGCACGACCGCGCTGACCTACGACCCTTCCAGTCTTACCCTGGAATTTGGGGTGCGGCATGCCATTCTGGATTCCCGGGTCAAGATCAATATTTACGAGATCACCTTCGGCAAATTCCTGTACAGCCCTGCTTATTGGAGATAGTCCTTTTTCTCTTACTGTTTTCTTGAGTTTATATCTTGATTTTCTTCTTGTTCCGTGGGTTTTTGCCATAATAGTCCTCCGAATTATAAGTGTTATAATATAAGTTTATTCTTTCCCGTCTACTTTAATGACTTCAAGTTCTATAACCTTTGCTTCACTTCCGGTAAGGCCAGCCAAACTGGGCATTGTGCGCCCGCCATCCCCGGAAACAAGTTCCTTGACATAAAGCCCACCTTCGCAATGGATAGTGATGACTGCGGTATTATCACCGAAGGATTCGATAGCCGTCGAATGTACCTTGCGTACCCTTTCAAGGTCGGCCCGCCTGTGAAGCACTCTAGTGGGTGTTTTCTGTTTGATAAGGGTTCCGCTTATTATGTCAAGGGATGATTTAAGTTTTTCCTCGCTCGTATTATGTTCTATCTTAAGGCGATAAACCTTATTCGCTTTCATTGATTTTATCTTCTCTACTGTTTCGCTTTCAACGAATTTCAGCCCCGTTACCTCGATTTTTCCTTCTGCTTTGCTGTTTATTTCATATTCGAGCGAAATTAGATCGATATTTCTCAGATGAGGCTTTTTTGCCTCGACCACGAACGGTCTCCCCTCGCCAAGCATCAAGGCATCGATGTCCTCGCGCCCCGCTCCGTGAAACGCCGTATCCTCGCATTCTGCAGCCTTGATAAGATGCGGTCTTATGAGCTCGTCCACTGATTCCTGATACATCCTGCCTGTGTTGTCACAGCGCTCGCATCCCTTGCCGCCGCATACCCTGCACGGCCATCTGGTCTGTGGGATACCCCGGACCAGTTTCCTGTACCTGCCGTATATGTACAGAGAGTTCACTTCGAGTTCAACCGCATCATTTTCAAGGTCAAGAAGTGCTACTATTTCCGGTTTTTTGAGGTTTGCCCGCTTTCCTGTTATTTTTTCTACCCTTTTCCCCACTTCGCGGTTAAGTTCTGTCTTCAGGGGTTCTGCAAAGGTAGTCCCGCTTTCTGCCCAGACAATCTCTTCATTTTCGGCAAGGAGACCCGTCATCTTCGTGCCTACAAGAAAATTGCCGTATTCATAGTCCGAAAACGCACCGAGGACCTTCTCAGCCCACGGATCTAAGTGCTTGAAAAGATTGTTGCATACCCAGCATTTGATCTCACCTTCGCTTCTGGCAAGCTCTCCTTTCAGTGTATCATCATTTTCTGCACCCGCCTCCATGGCAAGCACGAGTTTTAATGCTTTGCCCCGCCTGTCATTTGACAATCCGGTTGAAAGCTTAGCGAATTGTCTCCCCAGGCAGTTATCGCAGATAGGGCCTTCATGTACGATTTTGCGCGCCGTATCCAGAATTGTCATCCGGGTCTGAATAAGCGCTGGATTCTATATACATTTCTATGGGTAGTCGTTCAGCGAAATAATTTTTATAAAATTACAATATTATATTATATAATAATTATTTCATTTCCATGATTTATATCCACCAAAATAATGATCGGTGAATTCAAAAACTGGCCTGGCTGTTGTCTTATCTTTCTTTTCCACAAATTCAGTGGCTGATTTTTTTTCAGTCAATTCGCCAACCCCGACCGTGACCAAGGCGGTCGAAGTCAAGAAAATCTTCCCATGTACGTTGTATTCGACCCATCCATCGCGATATCCATTCATATAACCCAAAACGGCCTTTACCGGGATGACTTGTTTTGTAAAAGCGTCACCATCTTTAATTGACATCTCTCCACTGAGCATTAGACTTGCAACCGTGGCCATCCATGCTGAACATACACCAGTTCTTCCATGAGTTAGATAGTAATCCGGCATTAACCAGGGAATATTATCCCTATCAAAAATCCCATAAATGCCGAAGGAATAATTATTGACAAAGGGTTCATCCGTCAAAGAGAGAATATTGCCTTTTGCATCGATGCTTGCTGGAACCGATTTATTTTTATATCGGATCCTCCCGTCATAATTGACATACAACTGCGAAGCATAATACTTTACCCATTCATTATCTGGAGTGATATACGATGAGGGATCTTTTGCATACCATATATCATTGGCTTTATTTACAAGATACGGTCTCATAACAGGAACATATGAGGGCTCAGGATACGGCTTTTCCGCAAGTGAGATAATAGGAACCTGGGCTTGAATCGGCGTACTGGCCGCCACGGGTATCTCTGCCGCAGGTACGGCAATTTGTATTTCCGGTGAAGCAAGGATATTTCCCCCAGCAAAATTTGCCTGAAGCGCCAGCATGCCAGAAATAATTAATACAGGGGCGATTAATAGATTCATCTGCTCTCTCCAAAGGGGGCTTGAGCAATGCTGAGTTTTGGCGACCTGCGTTGCTCAATTATTATTATATTCCAGATTTTCCTCCCATTTCATTCAAGATGGTATTATTCAAAACCGTCAATGATTATTATAATCATTATAATATTACCTATTAAAACTTTCCCCTGGGAATATGCGTTGAAGCACATACCCTCAAAGTTCAAGGACCAGGCCTTCCTGGAAAAGCTCAAATTATCAGCCTAAAATCATTATGCGCATCAGGCCTTATGGAGTTCCATAAAGATTTGCGTTCAGAATGCTATTTTCCTATCCATCTCATTATGCAATAGAACAATGCAATGGTCGGCATGGAGAGAAAGAGGCCCCACGCTAACTATTTCATTGTCATGAGTTTCTATTGTTCTCTCCTCATCTTCCGTAAGGCCCATGTGGTCGCCCAGCACGAATAAAGCGTCACCGTAAGACACATCGGATGTCTTCATACGAATATCCCCCCCATCCTCCCGCAGATTGGTTATTTTTTTGCCCAGTTCACCCAGGATGTCGCCAAGATCCCCCTTTTTTATACTTACTCCGGGCGTAGATTCTGTCCAGAATTCCAGGGCATTTTTCTCAAGGGCCTTTTTTATAAGGGATGCTGCGCTTCGCTCATCCGGGCTCAGGTACCTTACATACCTTCCATCAAAGCAGATGAGCTTCGGCGGGGAAGGTTCCCCTTTCAGGACAAGATATATTCTGACATCCCTTCGCAGGTCATGGGAGAGAAAGAGCGCAGCATTGATGCATCTGCACAGGATATCCATGCGTCCTGCAGCGCCTGGGAGATCATTCAATGAAAACGGGGCAGTTACGGCTTTGTGGCCAATGATTATGAAATCTTTCATGGATGAAGAGGATGGCATCATTATTAATAAAAGATGGCTTGTTGGAGACCGTTCAATTCGTGACGACATGTTAATGCCTCCATTAATCTTTTTGGGTAGCGTGGTAACGGTCCGATTACCAACATGACCATATCGGTCGACTTCGTGACTGGACCTTTCCGCGCAGCTGTCGATATGCATAAAAGAACAT
>JAPZAR010000028.1 GCA_027460535.1 Candidatus Methanoperedens sp. | reverse complement strand
AATCGTGAAAATATGCAACCGGTGATTTCGTGTTAAACCCCGCCAGCGGCGGCGCATCCGTTGGGGTCTGGGGTCGTAACCCCAGCGCCGTTAAGATAATGCTGACCGAAAGTGTTAATAGTACGCTCATCTGCGGTTTGTTATTTTCAGAAACAGTAGCTGCATCGGATTCATATCGGCGCGCCGGACTGTCAAAATATGTGATCAAGGTTTTGAATCATTTGGCTGAGTTCATCTGGGGGTGTAATTTGCAGTAAATGGTCTTCTTATTTTCCCCTTTTCAGGCCCTCACACGCAAGTTCCTGCCTCAAACTCTGGGAGTCAATTTGCGCCTTCCCAGGAATTAAGGGAGAACATCTCCGCCCTATGATGTTTTCTTTTTCCTGAATTCTTATTGCTGCGTTTAACTATTGACGCCACTTCGGTTCAGTTTTTGATGTGAACACGGATGACACGGATTGGACGGATTTTCACAGATAATTTTAATCCGCGTGTATCCGTGTCATCTGTGCAATCCGTGTTCTATCACTGTTAAACCGGAACGAAAATCCGGTACTTATGGTCTTTTTCATTCTTGTTCTCTGAACGTGGTTCATAGAAAACAATGAAAAAGCACATAACATTGACAGCGAACTAATACGAACTTGTACGAACTCTGATAGCTTGAGTTCGCATCAGTTTGCACAAATTAGTTGTTTTTCATACTTAGAACTCGAAGTACGCAAAGAAATAAAAATTATACCAATGCTAATGTAATGGTCTCCTTATTTACGCCTTCCTCAGCTTCTTCCTCTCGCTCTTCCTCCAGTTGTATATACTTCCCCAGCTCCCTGTGGTTCTCCACAATGACATCGGCTTCCTTCAAGTATTCCCTCTCCAGATATGTTGGGATCCCGAGGCATCTGAGACCTGCGCTTTTTGCAGAGCGTATCCCGAGAGGTGAATTCTCGATGACGAGGCAATGCTCTTTTCCCAAACCGAGCTTTTCGACGGCCATGAGGTATGGCTCTGGTGAAGGCTTGCTTTTTTTAACTTCATCTCCATCCACGATCACCTGGAAAATACCGGGAAAAAAGGTTTCCATGAAACTGTGAACGGTCTTGCCATTGGAGCCTGAAACCACGGCGAGCTTGTATTTTGATTTCAGTGATAGAAGCAGTTCTTTTATTCCCTTAAAAGGTCTCACATGCTCTATCCGGTTGAATATCTCCACCTTTTTGCTGCTCAGTTCTTGCACAATCTCTTCTGTCGGAATCAGACCGAAATGCCTGAATACCAATTCAACTATCTGCATGTGGTTCGAACCCTCAAGCTCGTAGATATCTTTCCTGTCGATGATTATCTTCACTGTCGCCAGCGCCTGCTTCCATGCCTCGGCATGGTCTGCCATGGAATCTACAAGCACGCCGTCCATATCAAAGATGATAGCTTTCATGAAAAATAAAAAGACTCTATTAATGCTCGTGCGGCGCAGTATGTGTCCCTGCCACAACATACTTGCAGTCGGATAGCGCCGTAAAAGTGAAAGTCTCATCAGGGTTCATATAAACTGCCTCTTCTTTTTTCAAGGATATTCTGGTGTCATTGTTCTCAAGTCTCGCTTCCCCTGACAAAAGAAAAAGAATCTCGTCATGGCCACCGGGAGCCATTTCTCTTTTATCCCCTCCGGGAGCTTCCCCATAAACAAGATACACGCTGTGCTTTTGTATCTCTTCTGAGCCCACTATGTATTCCCTGTACTTTTCCCTGTAAAGATCCCTTATATTGAACAACTTCATAGATTTCCCGTACCTTTTGCACGGAAGTCTTATTTCAAGTAGTTTTTAGGTCAATCCATTAAGATCTATTGTATATTCTTATAACTACCAATACGAATTGAAGTAAATCTCATTAAATTGGTGTATTACAAGAATTATACACGGTTTTTAAGCAAAAATGGCAAAATAACATTTTATATATTATGTTGTTCCATTAACAATTACCTTCAAATGGATGATTCGATGAGAAAAACTAGTTTGTGGGGAGATAAATATTTAGAAAGTAGGATATATAAATATCCTATTCACGAAATATTAGAAAATAATGATATAATAACTAATTTAAAAGATAATGAATTGAAATTTTATTTTGTTTTAGATAGATATTTCTATGAAAATGTAAATACCGAGACTAATGAATCGCAGATTGTATTTGATTCAGAGTATTATCTTAAAAAATACGATTTAACCTTTTCTGGAGATGATATTCAATATATTCAAGAATTCGCCCTACGCACGTTTTCATTTCATACTTTAATTTTAGGGGAATTAGTGCCATTTATTGCCGTTGGTATTACGAAGCAAAACCAAAATTTGGTTTCGCCAATTGAGATTGACATTGACCAGTAGTGATGATTTTCAACTATTAAGATTAGGAAAATGGAAATTTTTAGAAAATGATTTAAAAATATTAGAACAAAATATAGAACCTAACTCATCACTTCAAAAAGCTTTAATTTGGTTTACGCTCGCTAAACTATCAAATACGAAAATTGAAAAATTCATGAATTATTATAGATGTTTAGAAGAATTCACCAGAAATTTTGTTAAATCAAAACGGTCGACATCAGAAGATTTAAAAAAATTCCTCCAGTCCAATTATATAGACTATAGGATAATTTCAAGAGTTCAAGAATTTAGAAATAAGAAAATCGCACATGGCAATGATTATAGTTTAGAATTTAATAATAATTTTAAAAAAACAATTGATGAAGTAGAAATCGTTACAAAACAAATCATTAATCAGGAAATTAAAAAACTGAAACTTGAAGGTTTAAAAAATCCTGATTTTTTATATTACTATTGTATAACTATCAGCCCCCAGCGTAAAATTGTATTACATGATGATTATTATCCGTCACATTATTTTGAGGAAAAATTGAGGATTAATGATGATGATTTGATAATTACAGATTGGTTAGGCAGTGTTGCTGAAAAAGAACTTCCTTCTTTAATTATGTTAAACAAATTTGAGCATATTACTATTGATGAAAAGCTTTGTAAAGAATTAATTAAAAATTTTGGTAAAATTATTAAATATTGAATTCCCAGATTTCAAAGGCATGGTACGCTGTGCAAATATTTGACCAATGATAGAAAAGATAAAATCACTGGTAAAAGTACTACAATTTACCCACAACCCATATTTTAAATTATATATTGTATCTTAGGATAACTACCAACACAAATAGAAACGGTCTCGTTAAAAAGGTAGTTATATATCTTTGAGGGTATAAGACATGCCCAATTCAGGTGATATTATGAATTTTATAGTGAAAGGAACTTTCAAAGCAGGAGATCGAAAAGAACGGTTTACCAAAAAGATAGCGAGCTTGAATAAAAAAAATGCCATTGATAAAGCATATTCATTGATCGGAAGCGAGCATGGCCTGGAGCGCCGTCTGATAAAGATAGAATCAACGGAAGAGGCTAAGGATGAGCGATAAACTGACACCACAGCAGCTCCAGGAATTGGGGGCAAAGCACCAGCAATACCAGTATCAGGCCGAGTCCGTGGCCCAGCAAATGAACATGGTCCAGTTGACAGTGAAAGAAGTGGAGACCGCACTGACCACTATCGCTGCCTTGAAAGATGAACCCGCAGGGAAGGAAACGCTCGTTCCTATCGGTTTCGGTTCTTTTGTAAGCGCTACCCTCACCAATCCCGGTAAGGTGGTGATAGGGATTGGCGCCGGAGTGAGCGTCGAAAAGAAGGTCGATGATGCAAAGGTCCTCCTTGAGAAACGAAAAGACGAGCTGTCGAAATATAATGAGCAACTGAACACTACGCTCACAAGACTCGGCCAGGAACTTGAGAATATCGAGAAGATCGCGCAAAAACACGAGCAATCCCAGCAGCCAATGCGTGCTGAATAAGATTTTGTATAAAAATCCGTTTTTTAATGCGGAGACTTTTTTGAATTCAAACCATGTTTGATAAGCTCAAAGAAAAGCTTGGCGGCTTCAAAAAGATCCTTGGGGGCGCAATAAAGGAGAAAGAAAAAGAGGCTATCATAGGGGAACCCCCGAAACCTGAGGTCGAGAAAGTTGCCCCCGCAGAGGCTGCAATTTCTGTCAAGCCAGCTGAAAAGATAGGGGTATTAGATAAAATAAAAGCCGCAGTATTTGAACAGGAATTCATCATCGATGAGAAAAGCCTGAAAGACCCACTTTGGGATCTTGAGATGGCTCTCATGGAAAGCGATGTTGCGCTCCCTGTGGCTGAAAAAATAGTGGATTCGGTGAAATCCGAACTGGTCGGGACGCGGAGAAAGATCGGCTCAGATGCAGGAAAGATCGTTGAAACTGCCTTAAGAAAGGCAATATCAAAAGTGATCTCTGTAGAATCCTTTGATTTTGATGCTTTCGTCAAAAAATCAAATAAGCCCGTGAGCATTGTTTTTGTGGGTGTGAACGGAACGGGTAAAACTACGACTATCGCAAAAATGGCGGAGCGCTTCAAAGATCAGGGATATTCTATCGTTATAGCGGCAGGTGATACTTTTCGCGCAGGTGCCATCGAGCAGATCGAAAGGCATGCCGAAGCGCTTGGAATAAAGATAATAAAACACCAGGAAGGCGCAGACCCCGCTGCCGTAATATACGATGCGATCCAATATGCCAGGGCAAAACACAAAGATGTCGTGCTTGCGGACACTGCGGGGAGAATGCACACCAACATAAACCTGATGGACCAGTTGAAGAAGGTCTGCAGGGTTAACAGCCCGGATCTTGTTATCTTCGTGGATGAAGCCGTTGCGGGGAACGACGCGGTAGAACGCGCCAAGCTTTTCAACAGCGCGGTGCCATTTAATGGAAGCATCCTTACAAAACAGGATGCAGATGCAAAAGGCGGGGCGGCGATCTCCATAGCATACACAACAGGCAAACCGATATTATTCCTTGGAGTTGGTCAGAGTTATAAAGACCTGGTAAAATTCGATCCTGAATGGTTGCTGGATCGATTGTTTGAATGACCTGCCGAAATAGCCTAGTAAGGTAAAGTTTCGTACAAAAACGAACATTATTTATATTACCAAGACTATTTAGAAATACATGGGTAATGACCAGAATACTATGATTTATTCTACCGATTCCGGTATAGTTGCTCTGGACAGCCCTGTGAAATTAAAGATACTCGAGCTTCTGGGAAAAGGAACAACTTCTTTTGACGACCTTGTGGAGGAATCAGGGAAAGCCAAATCCACCATATCGGTGCACCTGGATGATCTTGAAAAATTAGACCTGATACAGGAAAGGACTTATCCTAATGATAAGCGCAAAAAATATTTCGTGTTGAATTCGATATGCTTTGCCTGTTCGGAGAAGCCAATGCGAGATCAATATGATTCGCATCTGGAAGAGATTGCGCTCCCGGGGCTTAATGGCGATTCTCTTATTCACCATATTTTCCATACGGTCCGATATGGTATGGAAGCCTATGGTTTTAACCCGAAGCCAATTATGAAAAGGCTGGGAACAGACATCGGTATCAAGATCGGGAGAGTGATTGAATCGGATGATTTCGAAGGGATTTTGAATGAACTCTCGGTTTTCTGGAAAGCCCATAATCTCGGGAATATGACGATAATCAATGATCAAAGCCCGGTAATTCTGGTCACCAATTGCTATCATTGCGGGAAAATGCCGAATGTGGGGAAAACGCTGTGCTCCATGGATGAAGGGATTATCGAAGGGGTTATTTCAAGCCGGCTGAACCTTGATTGGATCGTCAGGGAAACCGAATGCTGCGGGACGGGGCATCGGCATTGCAGGTTTGTGATCCAGGAAATATAGACGTGGCTGGAAAAGTAGTAATTCCCGGAACCTGATTTTCAATCATGGAACCAAATTTTTTCACCTGATGTTTTTTTACCCTATGTTATATAGTTCTCAAAACAAGGTCAAAGTGTCCATTATTTTCCTGACAACGCCTTCGAGATGCTTCGGAAGCCCAAATATGAATGTCCGGACATAATTCCCCTTTGGAAATTTTTGTATTCTTGTATTTCCTTATTTTCTATGTCGTGTACATCGCATTGATCTTCACATAATCGTATGTCAGGTCGCAGCCCCACGCAATCGCCTCAAAATCCCCAAGACCTATATCCACTTCAATAATGATCTCATCGCTTTCCATAATGCTCTTTAGGGCCTCAAGCTTTCCTTCAATAATCCTGCCCGAATCAACAAGCACAGCCTCGCTGTTATTATTTGAGAATTTCAGGGATATCTTATCCTGGTCGACCTCTGCGCCTGAATAGCCTGCAGCGGCCACGACCCTTCCCCAGTTCGGGTCTTTTCCGAATATCGCTGTCTTCACAAGCGGCGAACGTACGATTGCTTTTGCCGCTTTCTTTGCGTCTTCCAGAGACAGCGCGCCCTTGACCCTTGCCTCTATCAATCTGGTCGCGCCTTCCCCATCCCTTGCTATCATCCTGGAAAGGCTCATGCACACAAAATCAAGCCCCTCCTGGAATTCCTCTTCCTCGATCTCATGGTACCCTGTGGCGGTCAGTATCGCTATGTCGTTCGTACTCGTATCCCCATCCACCACTACCATATTGAAGCTCCTGTCAACTGCTTTTTTTAAGGATTCATCAAGCGCTTCTCTGGATAGTACTGCATCTGTATAGAGGAACGCAAGCATAGTACCCATGTTCGGTTCGATCATCCCTGACCCTTTGGAGATCCCGCCGATACGTACCCCGTTATCCAGCTCTATTGCTATTTCTTTCATCGCTGTGTCTGTGGTCATAATGGCTCTTGCCGCGGCTTTACTTGCTTCTCCTTCACCTCTGAGATTTCGATAAACTTCGTCCAGATGTTCCTCGATCCATACCCTGTCCAGGTACCGTCCTATAACACCCGTTGACCCCACTCCGATCTCATCGGGCCTGCATTTCAGTTTGTTTGCAAGTATGCCTGCCATCCACTTTGCATCGGTTATGCCCTTCTCACCCGTGAATGCATTGGCACATCCACTGTTCGCGATAATACCTTTGAGCTCTCCTTTCGCGAGCGCATCTCGCGTGACAATTAGCGGGGCTGCAATGACCTTGTTGCGTGTGAAAACGCCAGATGTAGAAAGGCTCTTGGCATCAGGAACGATGATCGCAAGACCGTTCTTTCCCTGTTTGATCCCGTTTGCCCTCACACCCCTGACAGCACAGATTCCGCCTTCGATGAGCTTCATAGGATTCTATTCCGCTGATGAGAGTCCCCTGATTATATCGCTTCGCGCCACGATCCCCACAAGCTTTCCATTCTCAATGACTGGCAGCCTGTTGACGTTGTGCCTGACCATCTTGCCTGAAGCCTCTTCCAGACTATCGTCGGGAGATATGGAGTGAACCGTTTTTTTCATAATGCTCCGGATATGCTTCAATTTCACATCCTCGAGTGCTTTTTTCATTTCTTCAAGCCTGACAAGGTTCCTCAGGGGTAGCTCTATGACTTCAAGCGGGCTTGGAAGCCACAATCCTCCTGAAAATTCTGGGGCTTTGAATAATTTCAGCAGATCAGTTTCAGAAACGATACCGACGACTTTTTCATTTTCGACGACCGGCATACCGCTGATATGGTTCTCTTTGAAGAGTTTTGCAAGGGTACTCACAGGATCATCGGGTTTGCAGAAGATCACGTTTTTATTCATTACATCTCTTATTTTCATTTTAACCTCATGGAGCAGTGGCCGGTGTCCAGAGCCCTGTCTTTTCATCAAGTCCGAACATCAGGTTCATGTTCTGTATCGCCTGACCGGATGCTCCTTTAACAAGATTGTCTATCGCAGATATAATAACTATCCTGTCACTGCCTTTTTCTATCTCAAAACCTATATCGCAAAAATTGGAACCGCGCACGCTTCCCAGCATTGGGATTCCTTTTATCAGCCGGATAAATGGCTTATCCCCATAGAAATTGCAATAAATGTCGTTCACTTCTTTATCGTTCAATTCCTTCTTCACAAAAATGTGCGCCGTGGTAAGGATCCCCCTCACGGAAGGGATGACATGGGGAGTAAAGCTGATCTTGGTAAGATTACCGTCCAGGCGCGAGAGTTCCTGCACTATCTCGGCGCGATGGCGGTGGGATGTGAGTTTATAAGCCTGGATGTTCTCTGCCATGTTGGGATAATGAGATACTTCCGATGGCTCTGCGCCGGCCCCTGAGATCCCGCTTTTGGAATCGAATACTGCGCGCTCGATAAGTCCGGCATCAGCGAGGGGCGCGGCGGCAAGAGATGCTCCAGTTGGGTAGCAGCCCGGGTTCGCTATGAAATTTTCCCCTGCCACTTCGGGATGGAGCTCCGGTATGCCATAGACTGCAACCCTTGGATCGGTATGCTTCAGGTTGTAGACCTTTTCAAAAACCGATGTCTTGAGACGATAATCTGCGCTAAGATCGATGACTTTCACGCCGGCATCAAGCAGCGAAGGGACGACCTGCATGGCAGTACCGTGTGGAACTGCTGTAAATACGATATCGGAGCGTGATGCGACTTCCTCTGCGCTCAGATCTTCGAAATCCAATTCGTATATTTTCCGAAGATGTGCGTGGGTATCGCTGACTTTTTGCCCTTTCCTGCTCCGGGATGTAACGGCCACGACATTTGCTTCCGGATGCCCTGCCAGCAAGCGAAGAAGCTCTCCGCCCGTGTATCCGGAGCCTCCAATGATTCCGATGTCCATATACTTCCTACATGTTCGGGTAAATAATGATACTTTCGTTTCCAGAGACACCTTCGCAGATGTGCGAAGCCTCATCCATTATATTTCCACCTGTAAAAAAAAGATGCGATTCGCATGTGCAGTCGCTGCACCCAAAGCCCTGTATAGCACCTGAAAATTCACCTAAAATTTTTGCGACAATGCATTCGAGGGCATCGTCAGTTGGTGAAAAAACCGCGCAAATTACCTCCGAGTGCGGAAGGAGGTAATCGATATGCCATTTTCTTGTACTGTTTTTCCCCGAAGCTACATCGAAATGCCTTGTTACACGCTTGAATCCTCCAGCCCCAAGAGCAGAACCAACATAGGCATAATACCCTTTTTTAAAACAAAGCACTCCTAGTCCACCTGTTCGGATATCGGTATCGTTGTCCAGCCTCAGAATTAAAACGTAAACTCCTTTCATATTATCCCACCTATTGTGCAGCTAAACAAAGCTTTATGCAATAAAAATCATTTATAGGCAAAAGTACGGAGGTCGCCCGGCCCGGTCAAGGCGCAGGATTTAGGTCTTCCACGAAATATCACATAAGATTTATGGCCGCATAACACGAAAAAAGGTGATTAAAAATAGGACTTTATCTGATAAGAAACTTACGTAATCTATGGCGTAAAATGCGAGGGTCGCCCAGTCCGGTCAAAGGCGTTAGCTTTAGGGGCTAATCCCGAAGGGGTTCGTGGGTTCAAATCCCATCCCTCGCACTTCTGATTATTTCCTGGGAAATTAAAGTTGTCATCATTCTTCACAACATCTGTCTTGTATTTGTGCAGCAAATAATAGATTGAGACTGGCGAACTTATCTCTAGCCCTTCGATCACCCTTTTTTATCGCCAGCTCCTTATTCTCCATT
This sequence comes from Candidatus Methanoperedens sp., assembly GCA_027460535.1. Lineage (NCBI taxonomy): Archaea > Methanobacteriati > Methanobacteriota > Methanomicrobia > Methanosarcinales > Candidatus Methanoperedentaceae > Candidatus Methanoperedens > Candidatus Methanoperedens sp. The sequence goes on along the minus strand of JAPZAR010000028.1, from coordinate 31,871 downwards.
ATTTAATCCTAACAAATCTTGCGCCGTAAAATTTTAATCTGGGAATTAAAGAAATGGGAATCAATGAAAAATGATGTCGATGCCAATGTTACAGGGCAACCAAAATAATTATAGAAAAATAAATTATGGTTTTTACTTTTTATTCTGGATAAATTTTTAAAAGAAAACAATATACAAAGGTTAAATAACAATAGGGTAGAAAGAAACCAACTAGTGATTGATAATGAAATTAAAATGTATTAAATGTCTAGCAGAAGCAGAGTTTATCTTTGATGGAAATAGCCTATGTATTGAGCATGTTCCCCAACAAATAAAAGAAGTTATCAAGACAGCAAGACAAAAATACAATATCGGAAGAATTTAAGTCAAACAAAAGGATTCTTTTTGATTTAAGTGCACAAAAATAGATCGTTGTCTTAGTATTTATTCTGGATAATGAAAATTGTCCATAAAAGGTATTAAGGTAACTAAGGGAAAAGAGCCTGATATCATTTTTCGGCAATCAGCTTCTCTTCAATTCTCTTTATTCTGGATAATTTTTTTAAATTTTTCTGGGATATAACAAGCGGGGTTCTGTCCTGAAGTAGCTCTACCCCTTCCAGGTATTTTGTATCCCAACTAAAAATTTGACCGAAAATTATAACTGAAAGTTTATGTAACTACTTGAGTAATGGAAAAGTCAGGATGGGGTAATCCGATGATGCTTTATATAAAACGCTGGTTAGCGCCGCCAGTGTTCCTGGACGATGAAATCAAGACGCTTCGTGCCAATTTACTCAATTCTGCCTTGACCAACATTTCGATGCTTGTGCCCATTCTCTTAATCGGCGATCTGCTGGGAGGCAAAAGTTCTCTTACTTCGTTCGCAGCGGAAGTGTTGGCGTTTGCATTTTGCCTGGTTCTGCGCTCGTGGATGCATCGCGGCAGAGTGCGCCTGGCGAGGATTGGACTGATCACAATGGGACTCGTCCTGATCACGGCAGTCGTGGCAAGCATAGGTACCATTCGCGCGCCCACAACGGCGATGTACTTGTTGGTAGTCATCACTGGGGGTTTATTGTTTGACATTCGCGGGATGATGATAACCACCGCGCTCTGTTCGCTCCTTGTTGGCGGATTGATTGGGGCAGAAAATGCTGGACTGTTGCCGCATCCGAATTATTCCGTTACGATAACCCAGTGGGTAGCCTATACCGTTATCTTCGCCTGGGTTGGCATTCTTACGTTTTCCTCAATCCAGGTGATGAACCAAGCCCTCACGCGCGGGGATAAGGAAATCACCGATCGCAAGAGAGCGGAAGAAGCGCTGCTGGCAAGCCAGGAGCATTTGTGCGCCATTATCGAAGCAGAACCAGAATGCGTGACCGTCGTGGATGCGGACAGCAAACTGGTTTCCATTAACCGGGCCGGACTGGATATGATCGAATGTGAGCACGGTGAAGGAGTCATCGGGGCCACATTATATGATCTTATCGCGCCAGAATACCGTGATGTTTGGCGCGACTTCCATGAAAACATTTGCCGGGGAAACAAGGGGAAATTGGAATTTGCTATGATCAGCATGAAAGGCAACCGTCTATGGATGGAAAACCTATGCCGTACCGATCCACGACCCGACCTATGGAACCAGGATGCTGTTGGCCGTCATGAGAGATATTACAGAGCGCAAGCGGGCTGAAGAAAAACTAAAAGAATCAAACAATTATATTGATACTATCATTAAAACATCAGTTGACGGGATATTTGTGGTTGATACAGAAGGAAAGTTCGAGTATGGTAATGTTGCATTTTCAAAAATACTCGGATGGCCTATGGATGAGCTTATTGGTGAACCGTTTATGAAAGTCATTCCGGAGGATAAGCATGAGTTCATGCGAATGCGTTGGGAAGAAATCCAACAAGGTATAAGTAAGCCTTATGAAGCAGCAATTGTAACAAAAAACGGATCACGAAGAGATATCTTTGTAAGTAATAATAAAGTGAAAATAAAAGGCGAAGTGAAATATGTTGTTGTTATTAAAGATGCCACAGAGCAAAAGCAGGCTCAGGAGCAGATCATTCAGTCCCTCAAAGAAAAAGAAATACTTTTGAGGGAGATTCACCATCGTGTCAAAAACAATCTGATGATTGTTTCCAGTCTACTAGCACATCAATCCCAATACATCAGAGATAAAAACGTGATTGATATGTTTATAGAAAGCCAGAACAGAATATTATCGATAGCTCTTGTCCATGAAAAACTTTATCAGTCCAAAAACTTAGCAAAAATCGACTTCAATGAGTACATTAGTGATATGATAGCTGACGTTATTCAAACATTTGAAGTTAATGGAAGCAAAATAACACTAAACATGAATATCGAAAACATTCCATTGGATATTGATTTTGCGACTCCATGCGGATTGATAATTAATGAACTGGTTACTAATTCTCTAAAATATGCATTTCCAGCAGGCACCGGCGGTGAAATTAAGATAGCATTTCGCTCGATTGGTGAAACTATGCTTGAACTCGTGGTCAGCGATGATGGTATTGGTATACCGAAAGATTTGGATTTCAGAAAAACCGAGTCATTGGGTTTACATCTTGTCACAACGCTAGCAGAAAATCAACTTCACGGTGAAATCAATCTTAATCGAATTAAAGGAACAGAGTTTAAAATAAAATTTAGAGGGATAAAATGACCCCAGAGATACAAATACAGGGTGTTAAAGATGGGAATTATTGTCGATGAAGGCATAGAAAGAAGATCGGATAAGACCGTAAAACAGATACTTGTTGTTGAAGATGAAATTACTATTGCCGAAGATATACAACGAAGATTGAAGAAGATGGGATATACTGTTCCAGTAATAGTATCTTCAGGAGAAGAGGCTATTAAAAAGACGAGAGAAAATAATCCTGATCTGGTGCTGATGGATATTGTAATACATGGTAAGATGGATGGGATTGAAGCTGCTGAGCAAATACGCTCCCATTTAGACACCCCGATCGTGTACCTCACAGCTTACGCTGATGAAAAAACACTGGAACGAGCAAAATTAACAGAACCTTTCGGGTATTTGATTAAACCATTCAGAGAAAGAGAATTACAGATTACTATTGAGATTGCCCTCTACAAACATTATATGGAACAGAAATTAAAAGAAAGTGAACGGAGATTGAAAGAGAGCAATCAATGGCTTGTTGCAGTAATTCAAAGTATAGGTGATTCAGTGATTGCAACTGACCCGGAAGGAACCATAAGACTTATGAATCCAATTGCAGAGGCACTGACGGGCTGGAAGCAGGAAGATGCTTCAGGTAAACCTCTGACAACCGTATTCAATATTATTAGCGAAGAATCTGACAAACAGGTAGAAAACCCTGTAACGAAGGCCATTCGAGAAGATATTTTTTACGGTCTAGCAGATCATACGGTATTGATAACAAAGGAAGGTATGAAAATACCCGTAGATATTATCGGTTCAACTATCAATGATGACAAAGATAACATCATTGGTATTGTACTGATTTTCTATGACATCATTGAACGCAACAGAGTTTATGAAACGCGAAAATCGGATTAAACCATACCATTAGGAGGGGGAACAATGAGTGATTATAAACTTGGTATTGAAGAACTGGATAATGCAATTGGAGGCATAAGAAATGGCACGAACATCATGCTGGTCGGTCCGCCAATGATCCAAAAAGAAATTATCTTGTACAATATAATGTTTCACGGTGCGGAGATAAATGAAAATGCATTAATAACGGTAACAACTCATGAATCACCTACTCAAATCCTGGAATGGTTCAAAGAGAACAAAATGGTACTTCCGCTATCAAGGATAGGGATTATTGATTGCATTACAAAATCGATTGGAGTGACTGCCATTGAAACTGAAAACATCAAATTTGCCAGCAGTCCCGTGGATTTGACCGGAATAGGAGTACGCATAAGCCAGTTTTTTGAGGATTTTCTCATGAAAAAGAAACTCCTGAAAATCCAGCTTCATATCAATTCACTTTCTGGAATATTGATGTATTCAAATATCCAGACCGTTTTCAGGTTCATGCATGTTCTTACAGGACGCGTCAAGGCAGCTGGAGCCCTTGGAATTTTTGTAATAGAAGTTGGCATGCATGACGATCATACAATAGCGACATTAAAACAACTTTTTGATGGTATCATTGAGATCAAAGAGGAAAATGACAAGAATTACATAAGAATTGTCGGACTGTCATCAAAACCCACTCTCTGGCTTGAATATGAGATCGAAGGAGGAAAACTAAGGATTAACCGATGACCGATGTTAAAACTGACAATATAAATATAAAATACTAATTATTTATATATTTCTCTTTTTGAAGCCCAGTGATGTCAGCGTTATCTTCCTTCAGGATGGAGTTTCAGGACTTTCGCTATGTTATTGAACAGCGCTTTTCTCAGGTTCAGGTAAAACCAAAACATTTAAAAGATATAAAACCCAATTTAGCATGGTGATATTTAAATGGACGATAAAGAGACGAAGGTACCTATTTACATTGCGATCATAGTTGCCCTGATACTTGTTGCCGCGGGGGGTTATTTTATCCTCGGGGGTACAACCAAATTGGCGCCGGCAGGGACGCCTGAAAAGACGCCGGCTGCAACTCCGACAGGAACTTCTGCAACACCACCACCACCATCCACAGGAACCCCATCGGCAGGGGCCACTTCAACAGCACCGACAACTTCCCAGGTAGCGACAATCAAATGCGAATTATGCCATGTAAACCCTCAGAATTACTCTCCCCACGTCAATGGTGGAAAACTTTGTATAAACTGCCACGGCAGTCAGGTCCACAATATCCACATAGGACCTGGTACAGTAAACCTGAACTGTGACACTTGCCACGGATTCCCACCAAAGATCCCCACGGTAGAGAAGGGAGAAGGACCAGGTCACTATGCAGTTTGCGAAAATTGCCATGCTGCACCGCCAGACAATTTGAAACCCAGTCTGGGTAACCTTATCGTAATACATCTGTCAAGAGGCAAATACTGCACAAATTGCCACGGTACCGATATTGGTGCCATTCACGCAGCAGCACTTGCTAATGCGACCAAGTAATGAATAAAAGGGCCAACCCCTTTTATTTACCCTATTTTTTAACTCGATCATATGGTTCCCCAATTCCCGGCGGGAGTGGTTCTAATTATCTTCTATGACATCCTTTGAGGAATTTGCAGAGGTCTGCAGCAAAATCGAGTCGATCTCAGGGTCGCTTGAAATGACTTCAATCGTTGCGGATTTTTTAAGGAAAGTGGATGACAATGAACTTGAGATCTCAAGCCGTTTCATCATGGGACGCGTGTTCCCTGTTTGGAGTGAAGAAGAGCTTGGTATCGGGCCGAGCCTTTTATATTCCGCCATATCTAAAATATCCTCCCTCCCTGTTAAGCGCATAGAAGAATTCGTGAGGGATACGGGAGATATCGGCCTTGCGGCAGCAAAAGCAATGGAATCTGGCAAAAAGAATCTTGGTTTTTTTTCACATGAGAAACTGTCGATTCTCGATGTATACATGCGATTTCAGACCATAGCTCGACTCCAGGGAAAAGGGTCACAGGATGCGAAAATAAAGAACCTCCAGTACCTGCTTGCCGCCTCAGGGCCTGTTGAAATACCCTACATTGGGCGTCTGGCTATAGAAGAACTTCGCATCGGGGTTGGAGAGGGTATCGTAAGGAATGCAATCGCAGAAGCCTTTGAGGTTCCTGCGGACCTTGTCGAGCGGGGATACATGATCGTAAACGATTTTGGGATCGTGGCATATACGGCGAAAAATGAAGGGAAAATTGGTCTTGAGAAGCTAGGTGTCTTGATCGGGCGCCCTCTTAGAGTTATGCTTGCTCAGATAGCACCCGGCATGAAGGAAGCGGTGGAAGAAATGGGGAAGCTGGCAGTGGAATGGAAATTCGACGGGGCGCGTGTACAGATCCACAAGGACGGCTCCAGTGTTGTCATCTATTCGCGCAAACTTGAGAATGTAACGTCTTCACTACCTGATATCGTGAAATCCGTAAGATCAAATGTTTTTGCACAAAGGGTCATTCTTGATGGTGAAGCAGTAGCTCTTGGTAAAGACAAACGCCCAATGGCTTTCCAGGAAATCCTGAAACGTTTCAGGCGAAAGTACGATATCTCAGAAACTGCACTTGAGATACCTCTCTTCTTGAACCTGTTCGATATCATGTATTTGAATGGCGACAGTCTTATCGATAAACCCCTGAAGGAGAGGCGGCTCAGGCTTGAGGAAACATGCGATAAAAGCATTCTGGCCGATCAGAAAACCACGCACGACATATCCGTTGTGGAAACTATTTATAAGGAGGCACTGGCTGCAGGCCATGAGGGAGTAATGCTAAAAAATCCGGATTCCTTTTATTCACCCGGAAAGAGAGGGAAGAACTGGCTTAAATTAAAACCTGTTATGGAAACACTTGACCTGGTGGTTGTGGGGGGGGAATGGGGAGAAGGGAGAAGAACAAAACTTATCGGTTCCTATTTACTGGCATGCCGTGACCCGGATACGGACAAGTTCCTTTCGATCGGGCGGGTGGCTACCGGCATAACGGATGAGCAACTCGAGGAGTTGACCAAATTATTCATGGACCTGGTGATTTCAGAAAGCGGGATACATCTGGATTTTGAGCCGAAGATAGTTTTTGAGGTGGCTTTTGAGGAAATACAGAAAAGCCCTAACTACGATTCCGGGTATGCGCTTCGCTTTCCCAGGCTTGTCAATGTGAGAAGCGATAAATCGGCGGATGATGCGGATTCAATAGAGAGGGTTGAACAGGTATACATTGGACAGAGAGGGCGATGAAAGATCCGATGAGCTTTGCACCTAAAGTACCGTTTTTGACCGACTTTAGGTGCAAAGCTCTCAAAGGCACAAAATTTGAAAAGGAAATAAAGAACCCCACCCTAAAGGACGGGCTATTCAAGCAGTGGCAGAACATTATGATAAAAAGGTGAAAAACATGGATAGAAAAAGCATTTTGGGACGGTTAGATACGACGCTCATATTATTCGAGTTAGTTCTGAGTGTGATATTCGTTTTAATGGGACATCTTATAAGCAGCATATACCTTCGGGGAATTGGGGTTGGATTGATAATTTCTTGGGTGACAAGCGCATTAGCCTATTTATACAAAAATAAAAAGGTAAAACCATGAGCAACGAACAGCGTGTGACATTCACTCCCCTGCCTTTAGACAGGGGTTTCTCTGCCACCAGAGTAATGAAAGAGCTTCTGTATAAATGGGAAGAAGTGTCGAAAGCGAACAACAGCAACTTAACTCCCGCCGTTATGCTTGATGAGATTATTCTTCGAGCTTCAGAAACAAATAAGCCGGTTAAGTTCTCAAAATAGACTTTAGGTGCAGAATGTGGTTTAGGTGCAAAGCCGATCCGATAGAAAACTTTAAACCTAATCAGGTATTGTTTAATTCGGTTTTGAAGGACGTGAGATTTACTTAAATGTGGAAAATCGAAGACGCAATTGATCTGTACGGTATAGAGCGCTGGGGAAACGGATACTTTTCTTTTAATAAAAACGGGAATCTTATTGTCAGGCCCACGAAAAAGGACGCAGAGACCGTCGATCTAAAAAACGTAGTGGAAAGCCTGACCACAAAAAAAATCAAATTTCCGATATTGCTCAGGTTCCCGCAAATTCTCGAGGGACAGATAAAAGAATTGAACGGGGCTTTCTCTAATTCGATCTCCGAGTTCAAGTACAATAGCTCATACCAGGGTGTATTCCCGATGAAGGTGAACCAGCGAAAAGAAGTCATCGAGGAGATCGTCAAATCGGGCAAGAAATTCAATATGGGTCTGGAAGTGGGAACAAAAGCAGAGCTTCTCGCTGCGCTATCATTTGATCTGAGCCCTGAAGCCCTTTTGATATGCAACGGTTATAAGGACGACGAATATCTTACACTCGCACTTAACGCGATCAAATTGAAAAATAACGTTATCATTGTGATCGATGAGTTCAACGAAACAAAAAGATTATTGGAACTTGCAAACCAGTTGAATGTAAAGCCGCTTATTGGCATCCGGGCAAAATTATACTCAAAAGGCAGCGGAAAATGGGCAGAATCCGGTGGGGAATCTGCAAAATTCGGGCTGACCACTACTGAAATGCTTGATTGTATAAAGGTCATAGCCCAGTATGATATGATCCCTCAACTGCAGATGCTTCATTTCCACATAGGTTCGCAGATAACCGAGATACGAAGGATACAGAAGGCTGTAAAGGAAGCTGCAAGAGTGTATGCCAAAATTAAGAATAAGCACATCAACATCAAATATTTCAATATCGGGGGTGGTCTGGGGATTGACTATGATGGGAGCAAGACTTCCTCAGATGCGAGTGCGAATTACACGATCCAGGAATATGCGAACAATGTGGTTTATTCTCTCAAAGACGTATGCGACGAGGAAAATGTTGCTCATCCCGTGATACTGTCAGAAAGCGGGCGTGCCATCGCTGCATATCATTCGGTACTTGTCATAAACATTAAGGGGAATAAGAACGGCAACCATGGCGGCAATGTCGAAATAGTGGGGAATGAGCCGCACATAATAAAAGACCTGTACGATGGATTAAGAGAAATAAACATCAAGAACTATATTGAGTATTATCATGACGCCCTGCAGCATCGTGAAGAGCTTCTTTCCCTGTTCAACCTTGGTGAGCTTGAACTTGAGGATAAATCCAAGGGAGAGCTTCTTTTCTGGCAGATCTGCGAGAAAGCCATAGGCTTTGCCAGGGAAACACAGAATAAATCCGATGATTTCGATGACCTGAATAAACTCCTTTCCAAAAAATATATTGGCAATTTCTCGATCTTCCAGTCAATGCCGGATTTCTGGGCCTTAAAGCAACTGTTCCCGGTCGTTCCTGTGAACAGGGCTCATGAGAAACCAACCGAATACGGGACCATTGTGGATATTACTTGCGATTCGGATGGAGAGATTGACAAGTTCGTGGATCTGAAGGATGTCAAGGAGATACTTGAACTTCATGATCTGAATAACGGGCCTTATTATCTTGCCGTCCTCATGCTTGGCGCATACCAGGATACCATCGGGGACTATCATAACCTTTTCGGCGCTGCCAATGAAGTCCACATAATAGTGGATGATAAAGGTGAGTGGCATATCAAGACAAGCGTGAACGGGGATCGGAATTGCGATACCCTGGGCTATGTCAAATATAATATCAATGCACTTTTATCCACTTTTGAATCCGAGGTGAACCAGGCATTGAGGGAGAACAAATTATCCAAATCGGATGCAGAGGATATTTTGAACAATTATAAAGATGTTATGTACAGATACACGTATCTGGACATATAATCCGCACTTCTTTTCTATAAATTTTAGAAATATGCTGACACTGGGGATCGTGAATACATACGATAAAATCAAGGTTCATGAGGCTCATTACCGCAGTATTGCCAGAGCTGCTCCGGTCGCATACGCCTTCGGGTTCAATCTTGCCCTTTTTGATTATCCATTTAGGATGACGGCAGAGGAACTGGTAAGTTTCGTTAAAGATAAAACTACAATAGGCAGTTCCGGGAAATATCTTGAAGAGTTGTTCAGGTCGGGCAGGTTCTTCGTTTTTGATCTTCCGGAAAAAGGGTTCCAGCCTCAGTTCGGCTCCCCTGTGGTTACAACATCCCATCCCGCCCCGGGCAAGAAGACAGATGTACACACTATTGCAGAGAACGTTAACAAAAGAAAATCCTTCCTTTTCCTGATAGGGCTCGGTCATAAGGGACTTCCGCGGGAATTATTTGAGATGGCAGAGTTCCATCTCGATATTACGTCCAGGGGCGTTTCACTTGAAACTTGTACGGCGATAGGCGCAGTGCCTGCGATCATTTCAGGGTGCGCAGAACGCATAAAGAGTCAAAAATAATATTTTGCGGTGCATTTCCACAATCTTTATTAGTTGCTACTCCAACTTGGAATCTTATATTCAGCAAAAAATTCTAATGATATAAAATCATTTTTATGAAATATTTATGAAACGAAATATAGCGGTAACAGGAGGGGCAGGCTTCATAGGAAGTAATCTGGTGGACAAACTGCTTTCAGAGGGTAACAAGGTAACTGTTATAGATAACCTGAGTTCAGGGAAACTGGAATTCCTTAATGCTCATACCTCGAATGGGAATTTCAGCTTCATCAAAGCCGACCTGACGGAGCCAGAAAAGCTCAGAAAAGCAATCGATGGCGCGGATATGATATTTCATCTGGCGGCAAATCCCGATGTCAGATTGGGCGCAGAAAATACCAGGGTGCATCTTGAGCAGAACATAATTGCAACATATAACGTCCTTGAATCCATGCGAATGAACGGGCAAAAAAATATCGCGTTCACCTCAACATCCACGGTGTATGGAGAAGCCGGCATTATACCCACGCCTGAATCTTATGGGCCGCTTATCCCGATATCATTATACGGCGCATCAAAACTTGCCTGTGAAGCTCTCGTAACTTCTTTTTGTGGTACATTTGGATTGAGGGCATGGATTTTCCGTTTTGCCAACATCGTAGGCCCCCGGGGTACTCACGGGATAATCGTGGATTTTATAAAGAAACTCAGGGATGATCCTCACAACCTTGAAATCCTGGGGGACGGTCAGCAGCGAAAATCATATCTCCATGTCTCAGACTGTGTCGATGCGATGCTATTCGCGGTGAAGGAATCTCACGATATGGTAAATATTTTTAATGTTGGCTCGGCAGATGCCATTAACGCTACCGGGATAGGGGAAATAATCGTTGAAGAAATGGGTTTAAAAAATGTCAAATTCCACTACACAGGGGGGAAGCGAGGATGGAAAGGCGATGTTCCAAGCATGGTGCTTTCTATAGATAAGATTCAGGAGCTTGGCTGGGAACCGGTCCACAATTCCAGGAACAGTATCGTTGAGGCGGTTCGGAGTTCATTAAAGGATGAGTAATTTATTCTGCCCGAAATGCGGCAATGAAGCCGATATTTTTCATGACAATGTATGCGGGAAATGCTTCATTGGCAACAAAAAATTGATCGAATGCCCCGAAGTCGTTAGCGTGCGGATATGCCCGACATGCGGTTCTGTTTACAAGAAGGGCAAATGGGCGTTAAAAGAAGATGAGAAGCAGACGATCATTGATTCTGTAAAGGATAATCTCAATGTAAATAAAGAGGCTTCGAACCTTGAGCTCACAATATCCCCCAAACAGCTTGACTATTCCAGATACCGCGTGAACATAAAAGGAAGAGCGAAAATCCGGGAAGTGCAGATAGAAGATGCACAGGATGCAGAAGTCCGGGTAAACTGGGAAACCTGCGATACATGTAGCAGGATATCGGGGGGTTATTTTGAAGGGATCGTCCAGATAAGGGCGGACAATAGGATACCCACGAAAGAGGAACTTAAAAAATGCCAAGCAATCGCAGAAGATGTCGCATCGCGCGCGCAGGAAAAGGGAGACAGGCTTGCATTTATCGCGAAGACGGAAAAACTTGAAGAGGGCATCGATCTTTATGTGGGGCTCTCAAAGCTCGGAAAACAGATATGCAGAGCCATAATCGAAGCATTCGGCGGCAGGTTCGCTGAATCGCCGAAACTTGTAGGCCAGAAAAACGGAGAGGATCTTTACCGCATCACATTTGCGCTCCGCCTTCCTGAGTTCGTGAAGGGGGACATAATAGACGCGGACGATAAGGTGATCGAGGTACAGAGCTGCGGAAAGCATTTGAGCGGTGTCGATATCGTTACAGGCAGAAGGTTCATTGAGAGCTTCGAAAGCCTGATGGATGTGCGAAAATTAGGCAGGAGAGAGGATGCGGTCCCTGCAGTGCTCGTGGTAGATGAGAGATCAACGATCCAGGTGCTGGACCCTGAGACGTATGAGACCGTTACGATTAAACGACCGGAGTTCCTGAGCGCGGAGCAGGGAGATGAGGTTAAAATTATAAAGACCTCGAAGGGACTTTTTGTATTGCCCTGAGTTATGGTCTGGTGTTGACGTCTCTACTGATAGGGCAACCCGTTTCTATTTTCATGGGCTTAAACTTGTTCAATTTTTATCGTTGACACATCAATAAGAACCGGATTTCTATGGATATGCGCTGATTTTCAAAACTTGAAATACGAAATCCTCTGATGACCAAACTATTATTAGCTCAAAAATCCATTTCTTCTTGAGGTGGGAAAATTCCAATAGATCCGGATTTTATGAAAAAGCCTGTTGCGGGCGAACACAACAGCCACAAGGTAAGAGGTGAAGTGAAGCCTCCTGAAAAGCTTGGCGTACACGGCACCCAAGTCGCGCTGGACCATGACTGCTGCGAGGGCGACGGCATCTGCATTTCGGTCTGCCCCGTGAGTGTGTTCGAATGGGTCGATACCCCCGGACATCCTGCATCACCCCGCAAGTCCGATCCTGTGAGAGAGCCGGACTGCATCTTCTGCAGGGCATGCGAAGCCCAGTGTCCAGTGCACGCGATCAAGATAACCGAACTCTGATGTCAGATAAACCTGAAGGTCTGCTCCTTTCTTATCCTCTCATCGATCTCAACCGCATAGCGCTGTTTCAGAACTGTTAGCGTCTCTGGGGTCAATTTGTTCTTTATGATATTCGGACATGTTGGGTCCACTGCATCAAAATCAACAGCCGGATACAGCTCGCACAATTTCGGGCGGCATCTGTAGATCCGGCAGCGTTTCTCCTTATTCAAAAAGATGCACTGTCCCTTGATCATCTTCATCGCAAAGTAGAGCCCATGCTCTCCTTTCGCTTTCCTGAAATACTTTTGTTGATCAAGCTCCAGGTCGTATTCTTTTTTGATACTAATCAGGAGGTCAACTAACTCCTTTTCCGTAAGAACCGGACAGTTCCGGCAGCACACGGCCTTACAGAGAGTGATATCACAGTCAAGATCGCCATCATGACCCATGCAAGAGCTACCAGTTCTCAGCCAGTACCTCGTAGTACAACTGTGGATGTTTGCAGGCAGGACATTCTTCTGGCGCCTCGGCACCCTCGTGGATATAGCCGCAGTTTCTGCAGTGCCATTTAACTGTTCTGTTCTTCTTAAATACAGAACCCGTTTTTACCACCTTTAGTAGCTCTCTGTACCTCCACTCATGAAAGTGCTCTACTTCCCCGATTTCTGTAAATGAATCTGCAACATTCGGAAATCCCTCTTCCTTTGCGACCTTTGCAAACCCGGGATAAAGTGTTCCCCATTCCAGTTTTTCCCCTTCAGCTGCCGCAAGCAGGTTATCCACCGTCTTCCCTATGGTCCCCGCAGGATACATGGCAGTTATCTCTACATTGCCTCCCTGGAGGTGTTTGAAGAAGATCTTTGCATGCTCTTTTTCATTGTCCGCAGTTTCAAGGAAGAAAGCTGATATCTGTTCAAATCCTTCCTTCCTTGCCGTGCTTGCAAAGTATGTATAGCGGTTCCTTGCCTGGGACTCACCCGCAAACGCTGCTAGAAGATTCTTTTCTGTTTCACTGCCTTTCAGGTTCATTGTTGATCCTTCTTATTGGGAAATATTATTCAATAGGGCTTGACTACTTTTATGTGCAATAAGCTTTGTTAAAAAAAAGCTATAATAGCAACAGGAAAAATAAAATGATTAAAAAAACAAATTAATTTTATTTACTGTTTCTCGAGAAGGTAGCTTCCGAATATTATGACTATCAATGCCACAACGCTTATCGATATGCTTTTCGGGTCACTGGTTACCCCTTCCACACCGCCTATTATCCCTACTGCATACAATACATAACCTGCCATTTTTTTAGTCAAGTACATGCTACCTCCTTATGCGTTAAGAAGTGTAATTCATATATTAACATTTATACTCTTCCTTCGGTAAAAAAATGGTTCAAAAATTTTGTAATCGCGAGAAAATTCCCTCGGCTCATTTATGCCGCATGAGTCAGCAAACCGCATACTGCTCTTTGGGAAGTGCATGTTTCCGGATTGTTGCAATCCTTTTATTTTCTTTAATGTCTATCTCAAGAATATCGAATAGGATGGGGGAGTGTACAATTTTGATACCATTGCATATCAAGTAGAGCTTTTCTATAGTTTTCCCATCTATTCCAGCTTTTAACAATTTTACTCTTTCTTTCGGTGTTTCCAACATCCAATCTTCTCCAATCCACCTACTCATTTTATGAGCTTTCTTGCTATGGACATTTTTATAACACAGCATGGTGCATGGGGAGCGACATACCACCTCTGCTGATTTTCGCACAACCAATCCATACAGAAAAACGGAATCCCGTTTTCTGCCTTTCTATTAATAATTAGAATGTTATTTTGAGTATATATAGCTTTTGAAAGATAATATTACAATTATTATAATAATTATTATGCTAATTTATATGATTAAAATCAGTAAGGAGGGCTTTTGCGGGCAATGTAATATATATAAGCGTAATTATCAGGAAAATGATAACCCCATGCAAACAAGAACCTGGTTTGGGATTTTTTCGATAGATGAAAACGGGATAACTGGAGTCGAACTATTTCAAAAAGACATCGAAACGCTCCTCTCCCGCCTTACAAGAGAACCGTTAATGATGGTGGGAAAAGTTGCAGGGACTAACCTCCGCGACCTCGGATTAAAATACGGCTTCGTATCCTCAAATGAAGAATATGACCACATTTTTCACGAACTCAACATCGGGCTTGTAAAAAAACAATTAACCAAGGCCGTTACGCGGGATAGGCAGATTTCAGCGGCAATCGAGACGATAGATGAGATTAATGAGACCGGAAATGTCCTGGGCGAGAGATTGAAAGAATGGTACATTATGAACTTCGGTGAGACAGATTTAATGGGCGGTGAACTTGCCCGTTATATACTTGGGATAAAAGGGTCGCATGTTGAGCCTGAATTGCAGATGATGCAAAGTCTTGCAGCAACTCTCCTCGGTTTGTATGAATCCCGCCTTTCTATGGAAAAATATCTGAAGAATAGCATGCCTCAACTTGCGCCAAATCTTACGAATATAGCCGGATATCTTCTTGGAGCCCGATTGATTCGCATTGCTGGCGGTCTTGGGAAACTCGCCTCCATGCCTTCAAGCACTGTTCAGGTTATAGGAGCGAACAGCGCCCTCTTTAAACATTTAAAAGGCAAAGCCCCATCTCCAAAGCACGGTGTGATTTTCAGGCACCCCTATATAAATAATGCCCCGAAGTGGCAGCGCGGCAAGATCGCAAGAACCGTTGCCTCCAAGATATCCCTGGCAGCACGATATGATTATTACTCAGGCGAATTAGTGGATAGCTTAGCTTATGGTTTGGAGAAAAAAGTCATGGAAATTAAGAAGCGCTATCCCAGACCGCGAAAGGAATAGTTCAGGATGTCGAGAGCAGGCGTCCGTAAGGGCTCTCATAGTAATAGCTTGTAAATCCGGATATTTCCGTCTTTTGCCCTCCGAACAGCAACTGCGACAGAGAGGGCTTATTGGCATACGTAACTTCTGGCTTGCCTACTATCCCACCAAGCGATGCGGCGATATCGATAGCATCGTCCAGGCTTCCGAATTCGTCCACGAGCCCCAGTTCCTTGGCTTTTGCGCCCGTGTAAACCCTGCCGTCCGCAAGATCCTTGACTTTGCTCATGGAAAGGTTCCTGTCCTGTGCAACCTCTTTAACAAAACGTCCGTACGCTTCCTCTATGGTCTGGTCTGCATACGTTTTTTCCTCATCCGACAATCCTCTCCAGTCCCCGCCCATATCTTTCAGCTCACCTGATTTTGCAATATAGAAGGACGTGCCGTCTTTTTCATAGAATTTTGACCTGTTCTGGAATTCCCAGATCACGCCTATGCTGCCTGTGATAGTATCCGGATTGGCTATGATCCTGGTAGCCGGCACACTGATGTAATATGCTGCGCTTGCTGCAACGTCCCCCATAGAGATGACTATCGGTTTCTTGATTTTTTTCATAGCAGCCACGATCTCTTCAGCCGCAGCCGGGGAGCCTCCCGGGCTATTTATCCTCATCACTATAGCCTTAACCGCATCATCCTCTGATGCATCTTTCAGGCTTTTTGTTATCTCTTCGGAAGTTGCGATCCCGAAACCTGATGGGACGCTCCCCGTCAGCATAACACCTTGGACATAGACAACTTCAACCCTGTTCCCCGAAATGCCGAAGTTTTTGCCTCCGATGATCATATATAAGCTCCCAGCTATGATTATCAGCAGGAAAAATACTATTGCCAAGTATATTGCGTATTTTCTGGGAGAACCTGTCATTTTTATGAAAAATGTAGTTATATTGGCATATAGTTATCTTATCTGGAATAGCCTTCAAAGCAGACTTTCAGGTACTTTGCATTACTGGCCTCGATAAACTCATTGCAGACTTTCTTCGGGTCCCCATCCGAGATGATGTGCCCTTTATCTATCAAAATTGCCCTCTGTGCGACCTCTTTTATGAAATCTACATGATGGCTGATGAAGATAATGGTGGTATTGAATGTCTTATTGATGTTCTTCAGGGAATTTGCAACTTCGCGAAGCGTTATAGGGTCAAGGTCGCCAAAAGGCTCATCCAGTAGCAGGATGGAAGGTTTCGAAGCAAGGGCCATTGCCAGGGCCGCTCTTACGTTCTCACCACCGCTCATCTGATAGGGTTTGGCGTCAAGAACACTCAACGGCAGACCAACCGCTTCAAAGACCGGTTTTGCGTAGTTAATCACTTCGGTAAGAGGATAGCTCGGGAAAAGCACACCAAGTATAGCTGGAGTATATCCCAGTCTCGCCAGTACCTCCCTGCTGTTTTCCTCAGGCATATCAGTCATCCTGTATAATTCATCAAGGTCTTTATCCGATATTCCCAGCTCCTTTGCCCTTTTTCTGGACTCTTCAACAACACTCTGCCCTTTTACGCCCAACTTGTAAGCGAGCTGCTGTTTTATCGTAGAATGGGGTGATAAGGCGAACTCCTGGTACATTATGCTGGTAATTCTTCGCACTTCCATTCTCTTCGGTGAATATGTGGACATTTCAACCCATTCATCACCCACAAGGAATTCAATTTCCCCATCATCCGGATAAATAAGACCATCCATGGCGTGCAGTAGGGTTGTCTTTCCGGCTCCGCTTGGTCCTATGAGGGCGGCCATCTCTCCCTCTTTGAATTCAAGATTGATGCTGTCAAGGTCTAACACTTCACCCTGCCTGATGAGCCAGTAACGCTTGGAAAGATCTGTGACCTTTACTACTGTCTTATCCGATGTACGCTTTGGCATTGGAACGGCAGGTCTCATCTTCTTGAGAAACTTCTTTAATACCTCTCCGGGTTTTCCCTCCTCTATTATTCTGCCTTCTTCAAGCCAGAGTACCCTGTGGGCAAGATAGGAGTGTACTTCGGGAAGATGAGAAACCACCAGGGTCTTGACTCCCAGTTTTTCATTCACGTTCTTTATAGAGTCGAGAACTTCCTGTTTTGTCGCCGGGCATGTCATGGTCGCGGGTTCGTCCAGAAGAAGAAGATGGGGATTCGCTGCAAGTTGTCTTGCTATAAGCAGCCTCTGTTTCTCTCCCCCGCTCAGAACCGCTGAAAAATGCTCTGCTTTCTTGTCAAGATTGACAAGCTTTAGATACTCCATGCTTTTTTCATACAATTCATCGTAGTATGGAGCATCTTTCTCAGGCAAAATCTCATAACCACATCTTTGAGCGTTGAGCCTTCGCAGTACACTCTCGTACGTGGCACCCGGCCATAGCCCGAAATTCCGCTGGAGATGAATGGCCGTCATTTGCTGTAATTTTTTAATATCATTATGCGACGCACCGGGTCCTACGGTGAATCCGTCAAGTTCGAAGCTTCCCTCAGAAAATGGTTCCATACCCCGGAGCACTTTCAAGATCGTGGACTTACCGCCGCCGCTTCTCCCGATGATTCCGAGGATTTCACCCTCTTTTATATCAAAACTTATCCCGTTCAGCACTCTGATCGTATCTGAGTCGATTACATAATCTTTAACCAAATTATTTACTTTTAGCATCGAAGGTCCTCCAAAACATGCTGCTCTTGATGATTCCGAATAATGCTGTTTCGTAATGTTTGAACTTCTATATATCATTGATGGTTGTCTGTTTCATTTATGTTTTTCATTTCTGAAGTATGGAAACGAGAACTTTCACGATGCAGCTATAGAAAGATTTATACTGTAAAAAACACTATGAAAATCTGGATATTATTTGGATAAATATCCTGAGATTGAGGTATTCAAATGAAATTAGGCGGATTTTTTAAGAAGAAGGAGAAGAAGGATTTTCTGCAAGAGGCTGATGAGTATAAGCGTTCGGGGAAGTATGATAAAGCCCTCGAAGCTTATGCGGATATTCTGGCGATGGACCCAGGTAACCTTAAAGCGTGGTATGATAAAGCGTCAATCCATCTTACACTTGAACAGTATCTTCCTGCCCTTGAGGCTTATGAGAAGGTTCTTGAACTTGACCCAAACAATACGAAAGCCTGGCATGAAAAAGCTATTGTACTTGTGAATCTTGGCAGGCTGGACGATGCACTTACCGCGTATGATAACATACTCATATCTGAACCAGGAAATACTCGGCTGCTTTCTGAGAAAGCATTGATATTGAAAGAACTCAAAAAGGACAACGAATTATTGAACGTATACGAGAGCCTTCTCCAGATAGAGCCGGATAATACAAAAATTTGGTTCGAGAAAGGAATAATGCTAACTGGCCTGGGCAAAGATGCTGATGCATTGGCGACTTATGAAAAAGTACTTGCACTTGAGCCGGGTCATGCAGGTGCGCTTGCCCGCAAAGGCATTGCTGTAGGCTCAAAGAAACAATATGCTGAGGGATTCGCCCTGCTTGAACGGGCACTGAAGATTGATCCAGGCAACTGGAACGCATGGTTCGGAAAAGGTAAAGTATGGGGTCTAAAAGGAAGCGATCTTCGCGCTCTGGGCATGAAATATGATGCTATTAAAGCATTTGACACATCGCTCCATGCTTATGAAAAAGCGATCGAGCTGAACCCTAAAAACCCGGCGCTCTGGTATGAAAAAGGTTTTGTTCTAAAAAGCCTCAACAAGGGGAACGAGGCCATCAGGGCTTTTGAAAAATCCATTGAGATGGATCCACGGAGCACACAAGCATGGTATGATAAAGGGATAGCTCTCAAGGAACTGGGACGGGGGGATGATGCCAGGAAATGCTTTGAGAAAGTGCTTGATATAGACCCCGCGCATACGCTGGCGAGGAATAAATTGAAGCAAATGTAAACTCTACAGGGGAGTTGTATTTTAATATGAAACTCCCCGATTTCTTTCTGATTGTGTTATCGGGATAATATATCCATAGTGTCAGCTTGTTGCTATTTTTTTATTGAAATAACATTGAAAGAATAATCACAAAGATGAAAATTGCTATCATTATGTTAATAATAATGAGTTACATTTAAATAGTGAGGCTCACATAATTGCAACCAATAAAAAAACGGGTATAGACGGAGGCTATTAAATGGTAGACTGGAATAATGAACAGGTAAAACTTGCAGTTTATTTGATATACGGGACAAGCTTCATAGTAATGTTCTTGGCCCTGACCTTATGGAAAAAAAGAGTAAGCCATATAGAATTAATGAACGGCTTTAAATATCTTGCAGCCTTTGGGCTTCTCCACGGGTTGGCCGAATATTCTGATATCCCACGGTTCCTTGTATGGCAGCCGGCATGGGCATTTGATATCATCAAATTGCTCCTTGTCTCAAGTTCCTTTGCTGTGCTTCTTGCTTTCGGACTGAATATAATTACAGTCGGGAAGGAAGAAAAAAGATGGCTTCGCGGGTTACCTTATGGTGCGCTCCTAATGTATTTCTGGTTGATGATATTTGTAGGGCTTGACCTGACGAACAACGATATCGGGATAAGTTACAAAGCCGCAGACCTTGCGGAGAGGTACAGTCTGGGCTTTCTCGGTGCCGCGATATCCTCATATGCATTCCTTGACCTGTCAGGAAAAATGAATGCCATAATCGGGGAAAAGGCCGGAAGAAGATTCGTATATGCGGGGATTGGTTTTGCCTTATATGCGATCTATGGCGGTCTTATCGTAAATCCGGTTTTCGGGATCCCGGCGGTTGTCTATCGCTCTGCTATCGCAGTAATAATAACCGTATCCGTGCTAGGGATATTCCAATTGTTCAAGGTAAAACAATCGGGATAATCCTCTTTTTTTAATTTTTCCTTTTCCTTATTTGTTCCTGATCAAGTGTTTCAGACCAAGTCCTTCCAGCATATCTTTCATGTCCTTTTCATCGGGAGTAATAAGACTGGTGAAGTCTGATAATGTTTCATTCAATATTTCAGACCCGTCGTGTATCAGATGACCGATTTCCTGTTTGTGCGTCATGCCCACTTCGCCATCCTTCCCGTAATTGGCTTTAATGAGATCAATGGCTTTATTGAATCCAGGGTTTGTTCCCCCTCTTTCCTGGACTCCGCAGAATTGACGGTAGAGGTTATCCCTTATTATCTTTTTTCTTTTCTCATCTTGCTGGAAGCTCTGTTTTAACTCGGTCATTCCCTTCCTAAGGTCTTCTTTGGCCAGATCTTTTCTTAACCCTGCAAGCTCATTCTTAAGGTTATCGATCTTTGAAACACATTTATTGTTAATTACTAAAGCCATATGCTTCCTCTGTTAAATCATAGCTTATGAGGGGTTCTCCAGTTTTCATTCTTTTTCTCCATGGATTATCACCGCTCTTCATTCCAGGGTATTTTGATAATCCTTCCATCAAGTGTATCTTTAAGTAATTATTAGAATCACAACGATATATGTCCGGTTGCTACAAAAGTTGGCAACTCAAAAAGCATATTCGTTCTCTCATACCAAATGAGGGAAGAGATAATTACCCCCGCGGTTCCAACAGACTCAATGAATGCTGCTATGCGTAAAGCGCCGGCACATTTACATAAAAATTTTCTGTTGTAACATATACATTTCACTTTTCCTCATCCATTCTTAATCAAATGTTTGAGGCCAAGACTCTCCAGAGTATCTTTCATATCACCTTCGTTTGGCGTCATGAGTTCGACGAACTCGGATACCAGTTTATCTGAAAGTCCTGATTCATCTTTAATGAGATAGCTGATCTCCTGTTTTTGCATGGCCTTGCTGATGTCATTTTTATCCTGTGTTTTGATAATATCTATGAATTGATCGAGTTCTGATGGTTTTTCCACAACTTCTTGATCTCCATGGAACTTGCGATATAGTCTTTCTTTTTCTATGAATTCTCTCAATTCGCTTTCAGGAAAATTCAGCTTTAACAAGCGAATATAATTTACAAAATCGTCAATATCTTTTTGTTCAGGCTGTGAGTATCGCACAAGGAAGTTGCCTATTTCTTCGTTAACTTTTTTTCTGCTTATTGCAATCCTGACATGATTCTTCACTTTTTCGATGATATCCTTTTCAACTTTTTTGGCATTGCCGCCAAACTTCATTGTCAGATATTTTGCATAGTCTGTAATGTCGCTTTCAGATGGGAGTGTGTTCTTCGCCAGGAATGCGCTTATTTCCTTGTCGATATCGGTGCTTATAGTAGTCTCAGGTGCTTTCTGCCTTCCCGTGGTCTCCACAGCCTTTGTCCTAAGGGTATTACAGATTTCAGCGGCTTTATTTTTCCCTGAAAGCACGCTCAGGTTCAGTTCGATCACATCGATAAATTCCTTAAAGTCGCCAGTGTTCGAGGTATCGTTTAGACTCTTCTTCGCTTTGACTTTATTTATTATTTCGGCAGACAGCTGGCCGAAATTGACTTCTAAAGTTTGAGTGCAATAATTTATGAAATCTTCCGATATGCCCATATATTCATCATTCCTGTAATCTTTAAATTATTAATCCACTACTATATATACATATCACTATCATGAGCATAATCATATATATTAATTATCAATAAACGTTATAAACCCATAATGAGTATATACATCATAAAATTATAATACGACTATTTAGGGATTATATTAAGTCGAAGGAATAAACATGACGGCACGTGTATACACAATCGCCTCGGGAAAAGGTGGAACTGGTAAGACTACGACTACGCTGAACCTTGGTACAGCTCTTGCGTTGCTTGGAAAGAAAACACTGGTGCTTGATGCAGACATAGGTATGGCGAATCTCGGTCTTTTGATGGGTCTTGAAAAATGTAAGATAACGCTGCATGAAGTCCTCAGTGGCAGCGCCAAAATAACTGAAGCCATTTACGATGGTCCCGGAGGACTCAAAGTAGTTCCGAGCGGCTTATCGTTGAGGGGATTCCAGAATTGTAATCCTGATGTATTGAAAGAGGTCATGACTAAGATTACGGAAGGAATGGATTTTATATTGATCGACGCTCCAGCAGGCATAAGCAAGGATGGCGTAATCCCGCTTGCAGTTGCCGATAAAGTTATCCTTGTTGTAAACCCTGAACTTGCATCCATGGCCGATGCCCTGAAAACAAAGGCATTGACCGAAATGCTAGGCCGCACGGTTGAAGGAGCAATTTTGAACCGAGCTGGAATTGAATTAAAAACGGAGATCAACCGCACCAAGGTCTCAGAGCTTTTGGGGGTAAAAGTCCTTGAGTTGATACCCGAGGATTCAAATGTACGGCGTTCAGCGGCATTCAAGGTCCCAATAGTCATAAGAGCTCCGACATCTCCGGCCTCAATTGCTTTTAAGAGGCTCGCAGCTCATCTTGCAGGTGAGAAATTCACGGAAACCGGGTCAAAGGAAGGCAAGGAAAGTTTCGTGGACCGGCTTGCCAGAACAGTTTTCGGAGGGAAATAAGATGGATGATATAATGTCCACTATTTTAGTGATTGTGCTTTTGATATCTTTTTTTATGATTTATTTGATGTATGTCCGGATAAGGCAATTAAGAGAAGAACTTAACGAATTGAGAGACAGGGTTTCTATTACCGGAGAAGAATTGATGCGCCTCTCCAATGATATAGAGGATTTCAAGAAGATCAAGATATGATTCCAGAATTATGATTGAAATACGCGAAAAAGTGCGAGTATTCCTTGCAAAATTTAAATCCCCGGATGAGATGCATATAGGGAGATTTGTGAGCGACCTGGCTTCTGTGGATCCGTCTATTGATACAGAGGATCTCAAGAAAAGACTGGTAAAGCTGATCAAGCAGGGTGAGGAAATAGAGGTTTATGAAGGGGATATTGCCTCTATTAGCCCGGAATCACCAATCTATGACAATCTTACAGAAGCCGTTAAAGAAGCTAAAGCCGGGCACGAAAAAATGGAAGATGTTTCAGGACAACTAAAAATAGTCAGGAAATTTCTAAAATCATCCAAAGGCAACGGGAACAGGAAAGAGGGTAAAACTGAAGGAGAACTCAATAAGAAAGATATGGATTTAGATTCCATTTCTCGCGTAGGAAAGCAGATAACATCGCATAGAAGGGAAGAGAAAGAGAAAGCTTTTGAAGATTTGGAATCTGATGAAGATGAAAAGGAAGCGCCCAGGAAAAAATCAAAAAAATTGAGAAATAAAAGCAAAAAAGGATTGGAAAGGGCGGCAAAAAAGAATGAGCTGGCGGTTGCAGCTGAAGAAGTAAATTCTGAAAGAGAAGGAGCTAATAGCGTAGGTGAGGTTATCGTAAAGCCTTCTGATGATGGGGAAATATCGGAGGAAAAGATAACAGCGGGACCAGAAGAGACGATACCCCGGGAAGATTTAGAGAAAGAGCCCGTTGATGGTAAGGCGGGTGAGATGATACCCGGGATAGATATAGAAAATATCCCGGAACAGGAAGAGACAGCGGCCCTAGAAGATTCGAATAAAAAGCCGAACGAAATTGAGATATCCGAGAAGGATAGGGAAAAAATCCAGGTACCAGAGGAAACGAGAACCGGAGAAGAGTTAGAAGAACTTCCGCTGGAAGAATTGATATTGGAGGAAGAAAAACCAGAAATACCTCCCGAAGCAGGATTTGGACTGGCTGAAAAGGTAGGACAGCCTCAGGAAGATCATGGAAAATCAGACGACAAAGAAGCAATTGCCGTGGCTGAAAGCAATGAAGTCTATGCCGGTCAACCTCCTGAGGAAAATTCCGAAAAGGCATCACTTGAAGAGCTGGTGTGGTCAAAGGAAAAACTATCGCCGGAGGGAGTGGAAGGTTTTCTTGCACGTCTTGAGAGCGATGATGCGAGGGATATCATCAAGCAGCAGTTGACCCCGGAAAAACAGGCGGTCTTTGAGCTCCTTGAAGAAAAATTAATGTCTGATGTTGAAACCCGTATCAAGAAACTTAAAGAGATGCAATCGAAAGTTCTTGAGGAAAACCCCCCTCAGACTTTCTTAGGTAAGGTAAAGTACTTTTTCACAAAAGAACCTGATTCAATAGAATCATATGATCCTGCTGTAGACGGTCCTCTCGTCACATTTGAAGGGCTTGAAGGATTCAACGAAATTGAACGCTATTGGGTAAACGAGCCGTACGCATTTGTTGTAATACTATTCAACCCGGATAATAATAGCTACCTGTATTATATTGCGGAACCTGTGCTCACGGATTTCGAGGATTTATTCCTTAAGGAGATTAAGGACAGGCTGAAGGATGTCCTTCTTGTTGAAGAAATCAAGACCGAATCTGATAAAGATAAGATCCTGACAAGCAAGGTCAAGATGCTTGTAAAAGATTATGCGATCGACATCAGTCCGATTACGCTCGAAAAAGTAATGTACTATACGAGAAGGGATTTTATAAAATTCGGAAAGATCGATCCGTTAATGCACGATAACAGGATCGAGGATGTTTCAGCCAACGGCCATGACATACCGATATACCTGTACCATAAGAAATACGCCAATATTCCCACAAATATATATTATAATGAAAAGGAGCTTACTTCGTATGTGATCCGGCTAGCACAGCGCTGCGGCAAGCATATATCGATCGCAGAACCAATGATTGACGCAACTATGCCGGACGGTTCACGTATCCAGATGACCCTGGGTACGGAAGTGACATCTCATGGATGCACCTTTACGATACGAAAGTTCAGCGAGATCCCGATCACACCAGTCGACCTCCTCAACTGGAATACGTTCTCCCCAGAGGAGATGGCTTATCTCTGGCTGTGCATTGAGAACAATAAGAGTTTGATTTTTGCAGGAGGAACGGCTTCGGGAAAGACTTCATCTCTTAATGCAGTATCTTTATTCATCCCGGCACAGGCAAAGGTGATCACCCTTGAAGACACGCGCGAATTGAAATTGCCCCATCCCAACTGGATTCCCGGAATAACAAGGGATTCATTCACCGCCGATGGTAGGGGAAGCATAGATATGTACGAGCTTTTAAGAGCCGCACTGCGTCAGCGGCCCGAATTCCTGCTTGTAGGCGAAGTGAGAGGTAAGGAAGCTCTTACCCTTTTCCAGGCGATGAGCACAGGGCATACCACTTTCTCCACGATGCATGCTGATTCTGTTTCAAGTGCCATCCACCGGCTTGAAAACCCGCCTATCAGTGTCCCGAGGACTATGATACAGGCGCTAAATATCATTAGCATACAGTCCCAGACCTACGTGAAAGGAAAACGATCGCGCCGTAACATGAAACTTGTTGAGATTACAGATATCGACCCGACAACAAGGAATATCAGGACAAACGATATTTTCGTTTGGGATCCATTGACCGATAAATTCCTGAGGGTCGGGGAATCAAAAGCTGTTAATGAGATAATGATCCGAAGGGGCTGGAGCCTTCCCGACTTGAAAAATGAACTCATGAACAGGCAAAAAATACTCGAGTTCATGGTCAATAATAAGATCTCAGACTTCAATGCGATTTCCACGATCATCCATGATTATCAGGCCACACCAGAAAAGATCATCAAGAAGCTGAATATCACCCCCGGGTAATTATGGCGAATTATAATAAATCATTTGAATTGTTTTTCCGGAAATTAAAAGCTCTGCCCTTCGTCTTGCTCGGGGAAAAGATGAAACAGCACAAGGGCGGTTATCGCGACCTGCGGAATTCTATGAGGCAGGCGCGCATACCCATGTCTTATGAGATGTATATCTCAAACGCCCTATTTTACTCGGCGCTGGCGGGTTTTATAGGGGCGTTCGTTGGCCTGATAATGGCCTATATAGTAGTAACAGTAGTTAAACTCCCCGACAGGTTGACCCACCTCACATTTTCACCATCGAGTGCCTGGCTTATTCAATACAGGAATATATCTATCGCACTTTTTATTATAATCTTCCTGACTTTACTGCTGGGTGGAATAACCTATATGCTCTTTACCATATATCCGAGTTTCTTAGCTGGTGAGAGAAAAGGGTCTATAGATAAAAACCTCCCCTATGCGGTGACCTTCATGTATGCATTGAGCCGTGGCGGCATGAACGTTATCGAGATAATGCGTTCGCTGAGCAAATGCACAGATACATACGAGGAAGTCGCCCGGGAGGTAGATGTAATCCTTCGGGACATGGATTACTTTGGAAATGATTTGAGGACTGCCCTCCACAATATCTGCGAGGTAACACCGTCAGAGAATTTCAGGGATCTCATGTACAATCTTTTAACAGTTATCGACAGCGGTGGCAATATTCCCGCATATTTCAGGGATAAGTCCGAACAATATCTCAATAAGGCCAAGGTAGAGCAGAAGGGATTTCTTGAAACCCTTGGTTTGATAGCGGAATCCTACGTTACGGCGTTTGTTGCCGGGCCTCTTTTTATTATAATTCTTGGTGTGATGATGTCTGTAATGGGCTCTGGAAGCAATATAATGATATATGCTATAATCTATGCAGTGATTCCGATAGGCTCGATGATGTTTGTAGTTATGATCAGCATCATAACCCCAGGTTCAACGGGCGATGCCCCAATCCTCCCCACGGAGAGCCTTGTGGGTGATATAATAGTTCCTGAGACCGAAGAAAAGCCCACCTTTTTGAATTTCATAAAATCCAGAGACACAATCAAGATAAGAAACTTGCTCAAAGATCCTTTAAAGCGGATTAAAGAAAAACCAGAATACTCGCTGGCGATAACCGTGCCAATCGCGCTCATTTACTTAATAATTTCTATCATTCAGGGCTTGAAAGTTTACTACTTCATTGACTATATAGACGACAAAATAATTTTGGCCATATATATTATAATAATCCCACTGATGATTTTTCATGAGTACAAGAAGAGTAAAGAAAATAAAATACAGAACCAGATCCCTGATTTCTTAAAAAAGCTTGCCAGTACCAATGAAACCGGAATGACGCTGCGAGATTCTATTAAATTAATGACGCGATCCGATATTGGCATGAGCAAGGAGATCAAGAAAATCTGGAATGATATAGACTGGGGACTTGAAATTAATGAGGCGCTCAAGCGGTTTGCGAACCGTGTGAGAACACATATCGTTGCACGTTCGGTCACTCTATTGACAAAAGCGAATGAATCCAGCGGAGATATAGGCGAGGTGCTATCGGTGGCTGCCCGTGACGCTGCGGCTGAACAGGAATTAAAGAATGAGCGAAGAGTCTCCATGTTTATTTACATAGTTATAATTTATATATCATTCCTGGTTTTCATCGGAATCATCTACATCATATCATCCACTTTCCTTCAGGAAATGGTAAAAGCCGGGGAAAAGGCGACTTCCTCCGGGGCGCATGCAGTTCCCCTGAGCCTTAACAGGGAGAAACTGGCCATGTATAATCGCCTGTTTTTTCACGGGGCTCTGATACAGGGCTTTTCCTCGGGCCTTATTGCAGGAGTTATGGGAGAAGGCAGTGTGCTCTCCGGATTGAAGCACTCGGTGATTATGGTAACAATAGGCTACCTCTTATTCACCATGTTCGTGCTCTGATGTCCCAAACAGGAAAGAATAAGTTAGTATGCCTCCTTCTCAGAAGCGATGGGAGCATTCAGACTTGTATCCGGATTTGAGCCAAAGGGAGACCAGATAAAAGCCATTGAAAAGCTGACTTCCGGGTTAGAACGCGGGATGAAGCATCAAACCCTGCTTGGCGTGACAGGTTCGGGAAAAACATTCACGGTGGCGAACGTAATTAACAGAGTTCAGCGGCCCACGCTTGTTATCTCGCACAACAAGACCCTTGCGGCGCAGCTTTATTCGGAGTTCAAGGCATTTTTCCCGGAAAATGCCGTTGAATATTTTGTTAGCTACTATGATTACTATCAGCCTGAAGCATACATTCCCCAGACCGATACGTATATCGAAAAAGATGCATCCATAAATGAGGAGATAAACAGGATGCGGCTTTCAGCCACACGGTCGCTTTTTGAGCGGAGGGATGTGATCGTAGTGGCAAGTGTCTCGTGCATCTACGGCATAGGGTCGCCGCAGGAATGGCATGATATGTCGCTTCTCCTGAGAAAAGGAGATAATATGGAGCGCAGGGCTATACTTTCAAGCCTGGTGGACATGCAATACGAACGTAATGACATTGATTTCAGCATGGGAAAGTTCAGGGCACGCGGTGACACCGTTGAAGTATTCCCTTCTTACGCTTCAAACGGGGTCAGGATAGAACTCTTCGGCGATGAGATAGAACGCATAGCTGAATTTGACCCTCTCACCGGGAAAGCGTTCCGTGAGAGCGATGCTCTTGTGATATACCCCGCAAAGCATTTCGTGATGCCACAGGAAAGAATTGACGCGGCCATAGAATCGATCGAAGATGAACTCAAGGATAGGCTGCGAAAGCTGAAATCCATGGGGAAAATACTCGAAGCGGCGCGTCTTGAGCAGAGAACGAAGTTCGATATCGAGATGATGCGGGAGATAGGATACTGCCAGGGAATAGAGAACTACAGCCGTCATATGGACGGGAGAAGAGAAGGCGAACCGCCATATTCCCTCCTTGATTATTTCCCGGAGGACTATCTTATCGTTATCGATGAATCGCATGTCACGATACCTCAGATTCGTGGAATGCATGCAGGTGACCATGCGCGAAAAGAATCGCTCGTGGATTACGGGTTCAGGATGCCATCGGCTTTTGATAACCGCCCTTTAACTTTCGAGGAATTCGAGGTGCGTGTGAGCCAGGTTATGTATGTCTCTGCCACTCCGGCCGAGTACGAGATGACCCGAAGCGCCCAGGTTGTGGAACAGATCATAAGACCGACCGGGCTCGTGGACCCCGAGATAGTAGTGAAGACTATTAAAGGTCAAATCGATGACCTGATAGCTGAGATACATGCAAAGACTGCGAAAAAATACAGGGTGCTTGTCACGACACTCACGAAAAGAATGGCTGAGGATCTGACCGAATATCTGATCAAT
The DNA here is from genome assembly GCA_027460535.1 of Candidatus Methanoperedens sp. NCBI lineage: Archaea > Methanobacteriati > Methanobacteriota > Methanomicrobia > Methanosarcinales > Candidatus Methanoperedentaceae > Candidatus Methanoperedens > Candidatus Methanoperedens sp. The sequence goes on along the minus strand of JAPZAR010000028.1, from coordinate 2,464 downwards.
GTCGGCATCAAGGCGAGGTATATGCATTCTGAGATCGAAACTCTCGAGCGAATCGAAATAATAAGGGGACTGCGCCTCGGGGAGTTCGACGTGCTTGTGGGAATAAACCTGTTGCGTGAGGGGCTTGACCTGCCAGAGGTCGCACTTGTGGCGATCCTGGATGCCGACAAGGAGGGATTCCTGCGTTCGGATCGCTCCCTTTTGCAAACAATAGGAAGAACCTCAAGGAATGTGGAAGGAAGGGTAGTGATGTACGCTGACAGGATAACGGGCTCGATGCAGAGGGCGATGGAGGAGACGAACCGGCGGCGCGCAATGCAGATACTGTACAACCAGGAGCATGACATCACGCCGCAGACCATTCGAAAGGCTGTCCAGCCGAGGGAGATTACCGAAGTTGCCCCTCCAAAGGAGGAGATGTTCAATTATATTGTTGAACTGGAAGCGGAGATGCACAGAGCTGCGAAGAACCTTGAGTTTGAGAAAGCTGCAAAAATAAGGGACTGGATAGCGAAGTTGAGGAAAGGCCTGTGATTTAGTGCTGGTGAAATTTATAAATTGTGGAGGGCATCAAAGAAAAACCAATGCTGGAAGTTAGTTCTTATCATTCTTTAAAAAAAAATTTAAAGAAGAGATTTAAATCCCTTCTTTCAGGTTTCTACTTATTTTCTTGTCCGATACTCGCGGTCATCACTTCGACTTTATGTTTTACAGTCACCCTGGTATTACAATAGCAGCCGTTGCTTGTCCACTGTTTGCCGTCATCACTTCTACCGTATCTCCCGCTACTACTGAACCAGATAATGTTGCCACTATCTGCGTATCGCTCCAGCTGATGATACTCGTGGAATAATTGATTATTCCTGCATGACTGAAAGTGACATATTGCTGAGCATTTGTTGTTGGTTGATTTCCCAGTCCAATTCCGGAGATAGTTAAGGTTCCGCCATTCAATGTCGCTGAAGACAAAGTGACCGCTGGCACAACAGTCAATGTCGACAGTTTGCTAAGCGTATCCCCGCCTTTCACAAGTTGCACTGTGTGAACTCCTGCACTGAGTGCCGGAATGTTAACCACTATCTGTGAATCTGTTACAGATGTTGGTGTATATGTCACTCCATCTACAGTTACTACAGAAGTATAGGCGCCATTCACGAAGTTCGAACCCGTGATGGTGAGAGTAGCAGCAGTTCCTTCGGCTATTACTGACGGGCTTACACTATCCACATATGGAACAAGGGCTCCCGGCGTCCATGTATCTGCTGGCAACCATGAATTGTGACAGCCATAGCAATCCGTGTTATTGTTTATATGACCAAGTCCTTGCTGTCCACCTGGCGCATAGTTAAACTGGATGTTATGGATTGACTGGACACCGTGGCACTTCTCGCAACCCGTACCATTAACGGTGATATTAGTTGTTCCTGGTTCAAATACATCGGTTGCTTCAATGGTTGAGTTCCTAACTTCCATCGCTCCGACGAGCAGCTCACCAGTAAATGGATTGGTTATGTTGACTCTCAACGGGCTTGCACCGCCTGGTGTTATTACATGGCACCAGCTGCATGATGCGCCTGGAGTCGATGCATTTTGGAATGCAGTCTTACCGCCGAATCCGCTAAAGCCCAATATTTCTTTGTGATGGTTGTCGCGGTTGCTGCCAATTGGTGATGGCGTTGCTGCAGGATTGGGATCATGGCATGATAAACAACCTCCCCATACCTTATTGCCACCAAGTCCATCCGGTTGTGAGAAGTTGGTCGCTTTAAAGGTAGCGAACGGCGTTATCATAAAGTCCGTAGCGTATGATGGTTTATAATGTCCATCGTTATAGTTGTTTACGAAACTGCCGTGACAGAAATTGCACGTCCTGTTTGCAGCAGGTGTTCCAATATTTGCGGTATCATTCGCTGTATCGACATGGTGAGGTCTACTGAAATTGCCTACATGTGCACCAAGAGTCGAATCTGCCCAGAAACTTGTCCCATTATGGCAATCTACACAGCTTCTATCCAATAATATTCCATTTCCTGCTCCTGGAGTGGACGGATGACAATCCCCACAGCCGAATAGAGCATTGGTTAATGGATTTATCTTTTGTGTTTGTAACAGCCTGTGATGCCTTGTTGGTACTCCACCTACGACGGTGTTGCTGTATCCTCCACTGATGTTTGTTCCGGATGTTTGATGGCATTGTCTGCATGCACTCTGGCTAGTTGCGTTGGTCTGAAGTTGGTCTATCCCCGCATCATATAAACCAAGGTTCTGAGGTACTGGTGGCGGTAATGATGACGTTGGTGGCGTGGGTGCTGTTGTGACATTCCATATCCACATCTGTGAATCAACACCATTGGTATTGGTTGCTGTAGCTGTTATGTTCCATACGCCAAGTCCTGCACTGGTGTTGGTATAACCGGCATTAGTCACACCCGTATTTGTCTGAACCAAAGTTCCGTTGATATAC
>JAPZAR010000026.1 GCA_027460535.1 Candidatus Methanoperedens sp. | reverse complement strand
GTGTTGTATTGTCATGCTGGCAGTAGCTTTTGCGAGATTGCAGCGTGGGATAAAAGAAAATCTTTCCTCTGTTGCATATCTTACATAGGGGGTGAAAAAAAAGTTACCAACGGTTTCAAGGGGGTTTTGGTAACCACCTCCAAAGTGGTCACGAACAATCGAAACAGATATATATGAGCATGTACATGGGAATTCTAATAATAGCGATTATCCAATTTATTAAGGAGCGAGCAGTGGGGCGATGAAACTCCTTTTGATTAGCTGATACTGTTGGTCTAATACAGAGGTGGTGGTGGTAAAACGATCATACGCGAATGTGGAGAAATCATCCACGGATATACTTTCAGGGATTACATAAAGACTTCAGCAGGTTCTTCAACTCCAACGATCGGACACAAGAAATGCGGGTGTATATTCAATTTATTAAGGAGCGAGCAGTGGGGCGATGAAACTCCTTTTGATTAGCTGATACTGTTGGTCTAATACAGAGGTGGTGGTGGTAAAATGATCATATGCGAATGTGGAGAAATCATCCACGGATATACTTTCAGGGATTACATAAAAACTTCAGCAGGTCCTTCAACTCCAACGATAGGACACAAGAAATGCGGGCATATATTCAATTTTATTGATGGGAAGATGCCCAAGAAGTATTCGTCCAGGAAAGAGCTGAAAGTATTGGCCACGAGGTTCGCCGATAGAAATAAGTTGGAGGGCGGAGATGCCGAAAGGCTCCTGTTAGAAGTTGACAGGTTGAAGTCGAGCGGGAATATGACTGATTACGATATACTGGTTGAGGCATTTAAAAGACTATGAATTGAAGCTAATTCAAGAGTTTTATCTGATTTTTTTGCGACCGAATATGACAATGTATCAAAACAACCTCGAACATCTTCTTGATGAACTTCATCGGATCGACCTGATGGTCAGGTCAAATCTCAAGAACAGGGAAATAGGGCAGGATGCAGACGATTTTCAGGGTCTATATATCTCAGAAAAAGAAGTGAATACAATCCTGCAAAATCCACCCTATGAGATCAAGAAGAATGATCCTTTATATCAAGATATCGAAAAAATTAGAGCAGCGGCATTTGAAATCAACAAAAGAAAAATTGAAAGCATCAATAATGGAAAAGAGCTGCGTCTTCATATCCTGACCGAAATCTTCCATCTCAAACCTTTCGAGGTCGACGCCATTTTGATATGCCTTGCATCTGAACTTGATCTTCGGTATGAAAAACTGTACTCCTACATGCAGAACGATGTGACCAGGAAGCGCCCTACTGTCGATCTGGTAATAAAACTATTGTGCAGCTCAATTGAAGAAAAATTCAGGGCGAGGGAGTATTTTTCGACAACAGCGCCCCTGATCAAGAACCGCCTTGTTTATCTTATTGGAGATGGGCAGGAGATATCCTTGTTATCTAAATCCATCAAGATGGATGAGAGAATAATAAGCTTCCTGATGGGAACAGATTGCATCGACAGAAGGATAGAGATTTTCTCATCAATAATAGAGCCAAAAAAATCGCTCAACGATGTCATTTTTGAGGATGACCCTAAAAACAGGTTAGTTGAGCTGATAAAACAGCTTTCCAGTTCAAAAGCTCCACTGATAATCTTTCTTCATGGAGGATACGGCACCGGGAAAAAAATGTTTGCAGAGGTTATTTGCAGAGAATTGGGAAAGCCGATGCTCCTTGTAAATTCAAAGGCTTTGATGAAAGATGAATCCTTTGAAACATCAGGTATTATCCTGCGCGAAGCCCTGTTGCAGAATTCGTACATATATATTGAAGGAATTGATGCCCTGTGGAAAGAGAAAGATCGGATCGATGTGACAAATCTGATTCAGGGGTTGGACGTTTCTCCAAACTGGATTTTCCTGTCAGGAGAATTGCCGTGGGAACCTCCCGCGGTGATGGATAATCACATGTTCATAAGCATCCAGTTCCCGCCTCCCTCTTTCGCGCTTCGTAAAAGGCTGTGGGAATTTTTCCTGGATGGAAATTCAGAAGGGGTTGATATCTGCGCGCTTGCCACTAAATTTAAATTCAGCGGCGGGCAGATAAGAGATGCCATATTTACAGCATCCAATGCAGCATCTGCAAGAGGCAGTTCCAGAATATCAATGGAGGATATTTATTATGGCTGTAAATCGCAGTCCAACAGGAATCTTTCCTCTTTTGCCAAAAAGATAGAGCCTCGATATATATGGGAAGATATTGTCCTTCCAAAGGATAAAAAAGAGCAGTTAAAAGAGATAGCAGGGCATATTAAGAACAGGGAGATCGTATTTGCCGATTGGGGATTTGACAAAAAATTGTCGCTGGGAAAAGGGTTGAACATACTTTTCTCCGGACCATCCGGAACTGGAAAGACCATGGCTGCCGAGATCATCGCCAAAGAAGCAGGACTTGACCTCTATAAAATCGATCTATCTAATGTGGTCAGTAAGTATATTGGCGAAACGGAAAAAAATCTTAGCAATATCTTTAAAGATGCTGAGACCAGCAACGCTATTCTGTTCTTTGATGAAGCAGATGCCCTTTTCGGGAAACGTTCTGAAGTCAAGGATGCCCATGATAGATATGCTAATATCGAAATTGGATATTTGCTGCAGAAAATGGAGGAATATGTAGGCGTTGTGATACTTGCGACAAATCTGAGCGGGAATATCGACGAGGCTTTTTTGAGGAGAATGCAATTTGTGATAGAGCTGCCATTCCCGGATGATAAATTGCGTATGCTGATGTGGAAAGGTATTTTCCCAAAAAATACTCCGCTCGCGAAGGATATAGATTATGAATTTTTTTCTGAGAAATTAAAGCTTGCAGGTGGAAATATTAAGAACATTGCCGTGACTGCGGCATTTTTTGCGGCTGAGAACTCCCGTGAAATAGGAATGAATCATATCCTGCTTGCTGCAAAGAGAGAATATCAGAAACTGGGAAAACCTTTCTTGAAGGCTGATTTTGAACCTTATTACAGATTGATAGAACGGGATGAGAGATAATGACAGTTCTTAGAGATATCAATATAACATTAAAGGATCATATTCTTCCGAAAATTCCTGAATTTGAAAATGATTCGAAATCAATAGTCTTTGATTCTCCAGCAGAGATAACGTCCGCTGGAAATATGCTCTCCATTTTTCTATATCAAATCGTTGAGAATGGATTTTTGAGAAATATAAACCCTGAACCAATTGGCACTACTCAACTGAAACATCCTCCTCTTGCAATAGATTTGTACTATATATTCACTGTCTATGGTAAAAACAGGGAAACTGAACTCTTAATCATCGAGAGGCTTATGCAGTTGTTCCATGATACTTCAGTCTTAAAAGGAGACATTCTGCGGGGCGAACTGTCGACAACGGGAAATGATGAGATAAAGATCATCCCAAACAATCTGACTTTTGAGGAAATTAACAAGCTTTGGGAGAGGTTTCCTAACAAGCCTTACAAGCTCTCTGCGTCTTACATTATCAGTCCTGTCAGGATCCCCTCGGCCAAAGTGCCAGAAACGATCACGAGAGTTATTGAAAGGGACATCAATTTGCATAGAAAAGTGGTCTGAATGATGGTATTTCTTGAAAGGCTTACATCAAAACTAAATGGCTGTATTGCTAATGGATGATCTTTCCCCTAACAAGGATAAAAGCGCATTCAGGAATTTATACCTTGAAGCTGAAAAAAAAAGGAGAGACATCATAAGGAACACTACGGGTCATTTTCTTCTAATGGATTCCGGAAGGGAAACAAAGCATAACAGGAGGAGGATATTATTACAGCAAGGAAGTCGAAACATCAAACTGAAAATGGGAAAGGTCTATGTTGATTCTGTTCTTGTTGATGCCAAAAATCCTGTTACCAGTATAATATTAAATCAAATGTCAATTATCCCTTTCCTGAGGGGATAACCGTTATAATCGGCAGAATTGTCGAGGCGGATTAATTCTAGGTGAATCAATAAGAGTCACGGAGATCCCTTCAAAATCAGCGACTTCTGAAGAGGAAGGATGGATTCTTTATCCGGTTTAGTTCAGCCGATGGTGGTAAAAACATAACCCTTGACATTATGAAGGATGGATACAAGACTTTTAAAAAGGCGTTTTTTTTTAAAAAGGATACGCCCACGTATATCGAAACTATAATATTAACTAGACTATAAATTGGAGGTGTTATATCTAAAATTTGATACTACCATAGAAATGATTGAATTGAGGCACATTTAAAATGTGATTTGGAATTTATTTCTGCAACCTGTTGCAGAAGATGATTTTCAATTCAAAAAACATATTGAAGTGATAAAGGAAACATGAATAATAAAATAATCAACTATATAAAAGCTCATAAGGAGGATATATGCTTGTTGTTCGCAACAAATTGAACCAGAGGTTATTGATTAACCTGGAGGGCGGTAAAGATATTGATCTTTTGGCAAAAGGTTCATCCAAAATTTCTGATGACGACCTTAGGTCAAAACATCTGAAAAATCTTCTTCAAAAAGGCGATATCATCTTGATTCGAACTGAAGAGGGTGGAGAAAAAGCTGAAGAAAAAAGTGAAGTAACTTCAGCAAAGAGAAGCAGCTATGGAAGAAAAGGAAGGTAATGAATTTCAGAAATCGAAATAGGAGGTATGTATGGCTAGTTATCTATCACCAGGAGTTTATGTTGAGGAATTGTCCTCAGGAGTAAAACCAATTACGGGTGTTGGCACTTCGAACGGCGCATTTGTTGGGATAGCCGAAAAGGGGCCAATAGGCGAGGCAAAGGAAATACCAAACTGGGCACGGTTTGTGGATATATTCGGAGGCTTTATCCCTAACGGGTATCTCGCATACGCCGTGAAACTGTTTTTCGATGAAGGCGGAACAAAATGCTTTGTTGTCAGGACATGCCATTATACAAATTATCAAAATCCTGCGACAAAGACTGCCAAGATTTCGGCAGCTACTTTAAAGGATGCTGATGGCGGTGACTCAATGAGAGTTTCTGCGACATCAGAAGGTAGGTGGGGGGACAATATTACCATCGACGTGAATGATTCTACGGAGAAAACATTAAAAGATGGTTTCAATCTGATCGTAAAATACAATAATGACGCTGTGGAGACGCATGAAAACCTCACGATGGAAATTGTAGAAGAAACAATAAAAAGCAATTCAAAGTATATCAGAGTTGAAAAGGATAACTGGGATGAATTCGGTACTCCGAAGACCGGTTTGGGAAAAATCCCCAACAAATCCGCTTCTCCTTTACCCCTGGCTGGAGGTGACGATGGTATATCGCCCACAGCAGGCATTACTCTGAAGGACAGAGCGGACAAAAAGTCGTTGAGAGTCTCGTCATATTTTACCGGCTCAAGAGGAAACGATGTGACTATCGAAGTGAAGCATGATGCTGACCCACCAACAAAGTTCAATCTGATCGTGAAATATGGTACTACTACAACGGAAACCCATAATGACCTCATAATGGACACGATTGAAGCCCTTATAAACAATAAATCTGCACTCATCGTGGTTGAAAAAGATTCCTGGGTTGAGGGTGCCGCTAACATAACAGGGTCAGGAAATATCCCCGCGTTAATCGCAGAAACTCCACTTACAGGTGGTTTAGACGATGCGTCTGCACTTTCGCCTTCTGACTTTGAAGGCGATGAAAAGGCGCAGAACGGTCTTCATGCATTCGACATGATCGATGATATAAATATCGTTGCAATGCCTGATATGGCTGGTAAGATCGCAGCAATGCAGGCGGGACTTACTTACTGTATGACGAGAAAAGACTGCTTCTTTATCATCGATCCTGCCAAGAACAAAGATATCGATGGGATAAAGACAATGAGAAACAGCTTTGATAATAAATATGGAGCGATGTACTATCCCTGGATTATCATCTATGACCCTATAACCGGATCGACAATACCTGTGCCGCCGTCTGGTGCGGCTATGGGAACTTATGCATATGTCGATGCCACACGAGGAGTGCACAAAGCACCGGCCGGGACTCCAGATGGTTTTCTTGATAAAGCGCTCGATGTTGAAAAACTCGTATCAAAAGGCGAACATGATGGACTGCATCAGCGGCAAATAAATGTCATCCGAAAGTTCCCGACCTCTGGAATCTGCATCTGGGGCGCTTATACGCTCAGTTCAGATGCAGAATGGAAATATATAAACATAAGGCGGCTCTTCCTTTATCTCGAAGAATCCCTTGATGAAGCAACACAGTGGGTTGTCTTTGAGCCGAACGATCCCAAACTTTGGGGTTCTGTTATCAGGAACGTAACCGCCTTCCTGTTGAGGGTCTGGAGAAGTGGTGCTTTATTCGGAAGTACACCTGATGAGGCATTTTTCGTCAAGGTGGATGCAGAGAACAATCCGCCCGAGGTAAGAGATGCAGGACAGTTAATCATCGATATTGGTGTGGCGCCTGTGAAGCCAGCCGAATTCGTAATTATAAGAATAATGCAAAAAACATTGACGAAATAAAATAATTAAAGGAGGAAAAGCATATGCCAACTGGAGCAAGAGATGATCCGTACAGGAATTTCAGATTCAGGGTTGAGATCAAAGGAATCACGATAGCTGGTTTTTCAGAAGCAACAATCCCGGATAATTCCGGTACACCTATTGAGTACAGAGAGGGTATAGACGCCCCACATCAGAAACAGCTTTCCGGTCTCACCAAGTACGGGAATGTAACTCTCAAAAAAGGTATTACTGATTCATTGGATCTTTATAACTGGAGACAGCTGATCGAAGATAAAGGAGCAAATTCCCAGGATGCAAGAAAAAGCATATCTCTGATAGCAATTGATGACGAGGGAAATGATAAAGCACGCTGGGAAATTTTTGAGGCATGGCCCACAAAGTATGATCCATCGGATTTCAGCGCGAAAGGAAGCGAAGTCCTGATAGAATCGATCGAGATTGTACATGAAGGAATAAAGAGAGTTAAGTAATGAACTTAAGGTGGTAAAATGGGAGTCTTACAGACTGAGCACGATTTTACCCTGCCCATGGGATATGTTGACGAGACCGGAACTCTTCACAAACAGGGCAAGATGAAACTTGCAACAGCAGCAGATGAAATACTGCCCATGAAAGATCCAAGAGTTCAGACAAATCCTGCGTACTTGACCGTCATACTTCTCTCAAGGGTGATTACACAACTGGGAAGCATGAAGATGGTAACTCCAATGGTGATAGAAGGGCTCTTTGCAGGAGACTTTGCGTATCTCCAGGAGATGTATACCAGGATCAACCAGAACGGGTCAAATGTGATCAAGACCAAATGCCCGAAGTGCGAACATAAGTTCGATATCGATATGCAGTCGCAGGGGGAATAACTGGCTACCCCCTCGACAGACTGTATGAGGAGGTAGCCTTTCTGGCATATCATTTCCACTGGGATTATGATACGATTTTGAACATGGAGCATAGAGAGCGTAAGCTATGGTGCGATGAGGTCAGCAAAATAAATAAAAAGATCAATTCTGAAGGATCGAAGAACATATTGAACATATAGGAGGTATAATGCCGGATGGTACACCACGAAATGAGCCCTTCGGGGCTTTTAAATTCAAAGTGGAAATAGATGGAATTATTCGAGGCGGTTTCACAGAGGTCTCAGGTCTGGGCATTCAGATAGAAGTTGATACCATTAAGGAAGGAGGAGTTAATGATTTTGAACATAAGCTCCCAAAAGGCGTCAAATATTCGGACATTACATTAAAAACAGGACTTGCCGATCTTGAGCTATGGGAATGGTTCTATAGCGGCATACATGGAGATATACAAAGGAAAAATGGCACTATCTACCTTCAAGATCCCTCTGGAAATACTGTAATGTGGTGGGCATTTTTTGAGGCATATCCCATTAAGTGGGATGGACCGACTCTTAATGCGTCAAGTAATACTGTTGCAAGTGAGTCGCTTGTTCTTACCCATCATGGCTTGCTGTAGCTTCTGGCATTTTTCGGCAGGACTGTTACCCAGGATATAAAGCTAATGAACAAGGAGAATTGAATGCAGGAAAGAAGAAAAAACAAGAATGCAGCAAAGAACATCAGGATAGGCTTTACAGGTCTTGAATTTTCCAGGCGGATATTAAATAAATACGCTTTTATCAGGAAATCAGGAATGCTTCCATCCTTGATCTTCCTCAAATTGTTCAGTAATAAAATTGAGAGCGGGAAACTGAGACCGTATCCCAAAAGCAAATCAATCATCAATTATTACAGGTTCCACTTCAGTCTTTATTTCGGGATGGTCAGAAAGTCCATGAGTGTATCCGGCACCAGTCCGATGGAACATGTGTCTTTTATAATAGAGTTCATAGAACCCCATCTGCAATCGAGTGAAAAAGGATTGAAACGGATTTCAAATTCGGTTAAACAGATCGTTTCCAAAAAATATCATACCGGTTCATTTGAACAGGACAAAATCCTTGTTTTTCTTAATATCCGGGGGAAAAGCGCAAATACTGGATATAATTTTATTTCAATGCCGGAGATTGTCCAACCATATGGTTCAAAGAGTGATTCATTTAAGATTTCAGGACAGTCTGGAAACTCGATTCGATCTCAATATGTTCAAACAATCAGTCAATGGAAACAATTGAATTCCAATATCTTTCCTGAATTTATTTATCTCAATGTGTTTCACCAGATGATGCTGCAAATGCATCATGAACTGGGAAAAAATTATGGTAAATTATTGCCTATAAGGAACAAAGGAACCAGAGAGATAAATTATTCTTATGCCCAGACTTCCAAACGGCGGGACAATTCTTATCATATCTCATACCTTATGGCAGGACCTGCCAAAATCGCCCTGAGCCCAGCCGCTTCGGGATATTTGCAGAGGGCCAGGTACCCAGAAAAAGCAGGATCGATGCGCTATAATGTCACTTCACCTGAGGTATTTCGAAAAATAAAAGACCTTGATATTTCAGGATCAATGGGAGGATCTTCAAAAGTATATTTGGCGATGGAAAGTTCCGAGGCAAGAATGGATAATGTATCGATGAATCAGGACGTTATTGCCCGGAATGTTCGATATAAGCATGCTCCTGACTGGCATATCAGTTCCTATTATTTCTCATATCTTACGGCAGGACGTGCAAAAATCATCCTTAGCCCTGCAGATTCGGTATATTTGCAGAAGGACAGGTGGTTTGAAAAAACAGGATCGATGCGCTATAATGCCACATCGCCTGCGGTATTTAAAAAACTAAATAATAAATTCAATGTTTCAGGATCATTGCGGGGACAATCGAAAGTATATTCGGCGATGGAAAGTTCCGATGCTGCAAAGAAAGATAATTTATCGATGAACCAGCATGGGATTACCCGGGAAATTCGATATGAACGCCCTGACAGGATTGA
>JAPZAR010000025.1 GCA_027460535.1 Candidatus Methanoperedens sp. | reverse complement strand
CAGGTGGCAAGCATATTTTTAATGGTGGCAGTAGTCCAAATTCTGTAGAATATGATATTAACTTTCCATCTGTGGGTTCTTACAATCTTGAGATAAAATATGCTGCGGAATGGTCTCGTCCAGAGGATATATATCTTGACAATGTTAAAGTTATTGATAATGGGATCGCTTCAAGCACTGGAAGCTGGTATCTGAGTTCTGGAATCTGGGAAAAGCAAGGAACCTTAACTATAACAACCTCAGGTATTCATACGCTCAAAATTGTTGCTGATAACACATGTTGTTTCCCCCATATAGATGCTATTCGGTTGACGAATTCAATAAACAATGTATTCTGGTCTGGCAAATATACGTCTAATATTGAAACAAAAAATTACATAAATCTAAAGGGGGTTAATTCAGCGACTCTTGAATATAAAATAAATTATTCTGTGAGTTCATATTATCAGGAAGCTAAGCGAAAGATCTGTGATAGTACAGATGTTTGTAGTGTTTCAATATTTTATGGTAAACAGCCTTGGACTACACATAAAATAGACCTGTCTAGTTATATTGGTAAAGAGATAAAAATATTGTTCTTTAATTTACCTTACTCTAATGGTGGAAATGGCGGTTTGTATATAGATGATATTACGGTTACGACAGACAAAGGTGTTGTATTCAACGATACAGCAGATAACTTTGCAAACTGGAATAACAATGGATTTTCAGTTGTTCCAAAAATAACTTGACTTTGGCATATTCTTTTTCTTATATCTGATAAGAATATTTATATGACTCTTAATTGAGCTGTCGTGAGGGAGTAGACCGCTGTCTTCCAGGGAGACGTTAAATCTACTCCTTGCATTGTGTCAGAAAACAATATATGTACTTGTGATTAACATTTGGATTAACTACCAACTAAAAGTTTTAGGCAAAGAAGATATTTGTGTTGTGTTGCACATTGACCTAACTACCAACACGAATTGAAACGGTCACCTAAAAAATCGCAGGTCGAATAGATATCAAATCATCTGTTCCATAATCATAAACCAAATAAATGGCAGGCCACTCCATGCTCCTTTCCTATAAACTCAGGCTCTTTTTCCTCACAGACCTTCATCTTTTTCGGGCAGCGCGTATGGAACCTGCAGCCCTTTGGAGGATTTATGGGAGAGGGGACTTCTCCACGCAAAGGCTGACGTCTGGTTCTCATGCCGGGAACTGCGGATAAAAGCGCCTGCGTGTATGGATGCAATGGATTATTGAAAATCTCTTCATTAATTCCCTGCTCCACTATCTTGCCGAGATACATGACCGCCACCCTGTCAGAGATATGCCTTATCACGGAAAGATTATGGGCTATGAATAAATAGGTCAATCCATATTCTTTTTGAAGGTCCATCAGGAGATTGAGGATCTGGGCCTGTACCGATATATCAAGGGCGCTCACGGGTTCATCTGCAATTATGAGTTTTGGACGGACCGCCAGGGCCCGTGCGATACCTATTCTCTGTTTCTGGCCACCGCTCAATTCATGTGGATAGCGGGAGGCAAAATCCGATGTGAGCCCTACCTTTTCCAGCAGTTCAGCACTTTCCTCTTTTATTCCATGGATAATAAATGCCTCATCTATGGAATCGCCCACAGTCATCCTGGGGTCAAGGCTCGAATGAGGGTCCTGGAAGATCATCTGCATTTCTTTTCGAAGCCATTTCAGGTTTCCTATATTTGGACTGGAAATATCATTTCCCTTGTAACAGATTTTACCTGATGTGGGCGTTTCCAATCGGATAATTGTCCTTCCGAGCGTGGATTTGCCACAGCCCGATTCACCCACAAGACCAAGGGTCTCCCCCTCATTTATGTAAAAGGATACAGCATCAACCGCCTTCACTTCCCCTGTCATCCTTGAGTACAGGAAACCGCTGGTCAGAGGATAGTATTTTTTCAGGTCAGTTACTTCAAGCAGTGCCGTAGAGATAACACCTCACTGAATGCCTGTCTGAAATTCTTGTCTCACCAGGCATTCTTTGTTTACAGATTTCCATTGCATGAGTGCACCTCGGATTGAACACGCAGCCGGGAGGCAAATCGATCAGGCTCGGGATGCTTCCGGGAATGGATACAAGTCTTCCCTTCCCCGATGGCAAACACCCCATCAGGCCCTGCATATAAGGATGTTTTGGGTTCTCCAAAAGCTCACCTGCATCTCCTTCTTCCAGGAATTTCCCTGAATACATCACTATGATTCTATCCGCGATTTCAGAAACTACCGCGAGGTCGTGTGTTATATACAATATCGAAATACCAGATTTCAATTCTTTGAATATGTCGAGAATCTGTGCCTGGATGGTCACATCGAGTGCCGTGGTCGGTTCATCTGCAATAAGTGCAAGAGGGCTGCACGATAGAGCCATTGCGATCATTACCCTCTGTTTCATGCCTCCTGAGAACTGGTGCGGATACTCATCCAGGCGTTCCCCGGCATGAGGGATTCCAACCGATGTCAAAATATCAATAGCTTTTTCCCTGGCTTTTTCCTTCTTTAATTGAAGGTGCAGCATGAGAGATTCGTTTATCTGATCGCCAATCCGCAGTACAGGATTCAGGGAGGATGATGCATCCTGAAAGATCATAGATATTTTATTTCCTCTTATCTTTCGCATCTCCTCCTCCTTCAATTTCAAGATATCTTTTCCTTGAAACAAGATACTACCATCGACGATTTCACCCGGCTTTTCTATAAGTCTTAAAATAGATAGGGCAGTTGCTGTTTTCCCTGAACCCGATTCGCCGATGATGCAGAGAATCTCACCTTTATTAAGATCAAAAGAAATATCATCAACTGCCTTGACGATGCCTTTTTTTGTGAAGAAATATGTCCTCAGGTTCTCCACACTCAAGACAGCCTCAGTATTTCCATTATTCACTTTTCGGATCAAAGGCATCTCTTAAACCATCTCCAAGAAAATTGAAAGCAAGGACTGTAAGGAATAGCATTATTCCAGGCTCAACAGCTACCCACCAGGTCGTTACCAGGCTATCCTGCCCGGCATTTAGCACTCTTCCCCAGCTCGTTACTGTCGGGTCCCCAAGACCGATAAATGAGAGTGCCGCCTCCGCGAGGATCACGCCGGGGATCGAAAGCGTCGTGATAACTATGATCGAACTCATGGCGTTAGGAATCAGATGATGAAAGATTATCCGCAGGTCGCTTGCTCCCAGGGCTTTTGAAGCTGTAATGAAATCCGCTGTGCGCAGGGAGAGGACCTCGCTGCGCACCAATCTTGCAGTCCCGGTCCATCCCGTGAGCCCTATTGCCAGGATTATAAAAATCATGTTCGCGCCGTACATATAAACTATCAGAACAAGCAGCAGGAAAAAAGGAAATGTCATTATCACATCCGTGAATCTCATTAGAACATTGTCAAAGGCACCTCCGAAATATGCGGATGTCACGCCTATGATAGTTCCGATCAGTATTGCAATACCTGTTGCGAGAAAGCCTACTTCCAGAGATACCCTCGCTCCTGAAACTAACATGGCTAACATGTCCCTCCCCTTGTCGTCCGTACCCATCGGGTGTTCCCAGTTTCCCTCCTTCCTGATTGTCTCAAGCGCCTGCGTCTTTAGATTGTAAACCGACTGCTCGATGCTGAAGCCAACGGGCGGAAGATTCTTATCGTTAAAATTAATTTCATTGGGATTTCTGGTCAGAAAAGGACCAAAAATAGCGGTCGCGAACAGGAAGATTATAAATATCAGCCCCAGGAATGCGGATTTATTATTTTTTATCTTCTCCCATTGGCGCTGTGCAATGATCATATCTGTTTAACCTCTATGAACATTATTCGAATATAAAATCGGAAGGGTAAAAAAGATGTCTTTCCCTTCTGGAATGTTCAGAATGTCCAATCTAATCATACTTCACCCTAGGATCAAGCTGTGTATATGCAATATCTGTAATCAGGTTAAAGAGCAGGGTGACAAAAGCACTTATCAGAGTTACCGCCATTACCACGGCATAATCATCCGCGAATATCGCATTAAAAGAAATCCTCCCAAGACCTGGTATCCCGAAAATTACCTCTGTCAGGTAAGCTCCTCCAAAAACGATAGCGCTCATATCCCACATGATTATCGTTAATATCGGCAATAATGCGTTCCTGAACACGTGTTTTCCTATCACCACATATTCAGGAAGTCCTTTTGCACGGGCTGTCCTTACAAAGTCCTTGCGCAAGTTCTCGAGCATCGAGGACCTCACATACCTGCTGTATCCAGCCACCATTCCCGTGCCAAGGGTTATGACTGGAAGTATCAGGGCTTTCACGTTGGCCAGAGAGAACGTGGGCAGGCCTGTGTCGTAATAAGTCTGGAACCAGCCTAACCTGACTGAAAATATCAGGATAAGCATTATACCCAGCCAGAAATTCGGGATCGAAATACCGATAAAAGAGAAAAATGTTGCCAAATGATCTAACTTCGTGCCTTTCTTGACCGCAGAATAGATACCAATAAGAAGACCCAGGGAGATTGCAAAAATCGATGAGAGTAGAATGAGCTGAAAAGAGTAGAACCAGTGGGTCTTTATCAATTCCATCACGGGCATTGAAGTAGAAAAGGACCAGCCCCAGTCCCCATGCAGAAGGGAACTCATGTATTCAAGATACTGCTCGTAGAGTGGCTTATTCAACCCGTATCTCGCTTCTATGGCAGCCGCGACCTGGGTGACGTTATGACCGGCACCGAGATTGGCAATATACCTGTCGGCAGGAGAATTCGGGCCTAACCTTATAATGACAAAAGCAGCGGTCATGACGCCCCAGGCTATAAGGGCAGTATAAATAAGGCGCTCAGCAATATAACCCTTTTTCATGAGACAGTATATCTACGTGTGCCTATTTTAAATGTGACGCCCGAAAGTTTTGCCTCGTCATGATGCTGCGATATGCTTCCTTGCAGCCGGGGTTGTCTCCCTTCCCTGCGGCGTTCGCTTTATAAATCCGATCTGGATAAGATATGGTTCATAAACTTCTTCTATCGTCCTGACCTCTTCGCCCACTGAGATTGCAATGGTCTTCACGCCTACGGGTCCTCCATCAAAATCATCCGCTATCACAGAAAGTATGCGCCTGTCGAGGTCATCCAGTCCGAGTTTGTCTATACCAAGCATAGTAAGCGCATTATCTGCCACCACCTGCGTAATCTCTCCTTGGGCCCTCACCATAGCAAAATCCCTCACACGCCGGAGCAGCCGATTCGCGATCCTGGGCGTGCCCCTGCTGCGTTTGGCTATTTCCACCGATCCGTCCTGCGTTACCGGGATTCCCAGTATGTAGGCACTTCTCTTTACTACCTGCACAAGCTCACCGACTTCATAGAGGGTGAGACGTGATATGAAACCAAACCTGTCCCTGAAAGGCGAACCCAGAAGGCCCACTTTTGTGGTCGCACCTATAAGGGTAAAATGCTCAAGATCAAGCTTTATCGACCTGGCGCTCGGTCCCTCCCCTATCATTACATCGATCTCAAAATCCTCCATTGCAGGATAGAGTATTTCCTCTATAACAGAATTCAAGCGGTGTATCTCATCGATGAATAGCACATCACCATTCTTTAGTGTTGTCAGGATTGCCGCCAGGTCCCCGGGTTTTTCCAGGACAGGTCCTGACGTGGCTTTAATACCGGTGCCCATCTCACGGGCTATTATATGGGCAAGCGTTGTCTTCCCGAGTCCTGGCGGGCCTGAAAAGAGGATGTGGTCAAGAGGTTCGCCGCGTTTTTTTGAGGCTTCGATGAATACCTTCAGGGATTCCTTCAGGGCATTCTGACCGATAAATTCGTCAAGCCGGCCTGGACGGATGGTTATATCTTCCTTTTCCTCATTCAGCAAGACCGGGGTGATGATTCTTTCTTCCATACTCTAACGCTCTTTCAATCTTGTAAGTGCGGCTTTGATCAATACCTGGACTGTGGGCTCTTTCAATCCCGATGAAACAGAATCCACGGCTTCCTGGGCTTCACGCTGTGTGAATCCAAGCGATACAAGCGCGCTAACTGCGTCATAATTCACATTGCTCGAAGGAATGTGACCCTGATAATTTTCCATTTTCTTTTTTATCTTATCCTTGAGTTCCAGTATCAATCTCTTGGCATTTTTCGGGCCGATACCTGAAATACTTGTCAGGATCTTTTCATCCTCGTAGATTATAGCTCCAGCGAGTTCTTCGATCTTTATCTGGGACAGGATGGATAGCGCTATCTGCGGGCCAACCCTCGTCACACTTATTAAAAGTTTGAACATCTCAAGCTCGGAAGATGTCATGAACCCATAGAGCATCAGGGCATCATCCCTGACATGGAGGTATGTGTACAGTTTTATTTTTTCTTTTTTTGTAGCAAGCTCCTGCAACACAGGTTTTGTCACATTGACCTGATATCCCATGCCCCCGACATCGATCACAACAAATCCTCCGCCCACGTGCGCGATCTCGCCATATATATGTGAAATCATATATTATCTCATTATATTAATATGAAATTTGAAATTATGTAATTATTCATATCTTCTATACATGCTTGTTTTATATTTTTAGTTTCGTTTTTAGAGGTGTTCCTTGGGATATAAAAATATGTTTGTAATTATATGATTTATGATAAATAGATATTCGTTGAATTGTTCGCTAATATCCCAACTAGTCAGAGGTTTGTATTTAATCTCAGTGTTTATTGTTCATATTCATGGAAATAAAATTAAAGATGACCGTCTCAAACAAATGGTCTCCACTCTTTTATATTTTGGAATACCCACGTATGCATTACTCTTCCAGCCACTTCCCTTCTTCGATATAGGTCAAACATATACCCATTCTTCTTAATGATTCCATCTTTTTTAAGTTGTGCAATAAGTTTTGTGGCTTGTTCACTTGCGGTGCCCATCGAAAATACAAAAAATATATCGTAGTTAGCCTTCATATAAGTAAGAATGCCTTTTTCTAATGTTCTTTGCCCTTGTACTGCCTGATGGAATATCGTTATCTGCATCCAGTTTTTAATAATCTTCTCAAAATGGTCTGCCATAATAGCTTGGCTATAATCGTTTTTGAGTTTCATGTCACTAAGGTACTGGATTATTCCCGTAAGTACTCCTGTTGTACCCATTGTAAGTATTCTAATTCCTTCAACCCCATGTTTTTCAAATACATTACTCTTAATCTTGGCTATTGCTGTTGTATTTCCCTGTTCGTTAAGTTCATCAACTCTGAACCCAAGTTTTACCAATCCTAAAAAACGATGATTTCCGATACACTCTTTCATTCTTCTATATGCGTCGCTTTTACTAATTTTTTGTAGCCCAGAGGCGACATCAGGTTCAGGAGTAAATCCATACTCTCGTTTCTCCCACAGTTCCTTTATTCTTTGTGTAGCCCAATCTAATATTTTTCCTGTTAGTTTTTGTAAGGCAACAAGTTTTAAAAGTTCAGGAAGAGTTTTATCTAGAAGGTCGGGAGGTATATCGGCAGGAATAATCATTACTTACATCGCATTTCAACGAATTTTGTAAAATATTCCGCTAAAGAAAGTTCAGAAGTGTTAATAACAACGGAGGAGCCAGGCAAAACAGACGCATTCTCAATAAAAACAACGCTGTCTGTTATTGGACAGATATGCTCTTTCTTAGTATTTTTATCTAAAAGTATACCGGCTTCGCCAACTTCATAACCAAGAATGTCCAATAAAATCCTTTTTTCTTCGAGATTAATTTCTTCAAATTTTATTTCTTCGTCATTCATTGGGTACATCCTCTATAAGAATTTTTATGTTAAAAGTTTTGGAGCCTTTCACCACCGTATACTCTTTAATTATTGTATTATATAGTTTTTGCTTTAGGCGAGGAAACTCTCTATATAAGGTATACATATAAAGCACATAATATAAAAACTTACTGAACACCTTTATTTCTCCAGTTAAAATTCGCCTATATTGCCTTGAGCATGCACTGATAAAATCTTTCATGCCGTCATCAATCGCCCTGCTATTAAAAATAGACTGGTACCGCTTAAAGACAAAAAATGCCTCATATTGCGTTTATGGGGCTCGACTTCCTAAAAATAAGATAAAGTTTAGGGATTGGCGGGAGTTAGTTTTCAATTTGAGCCTATTCCGAATGAATAGACCACACACGCTCACAGCCATAAAAAACGTTATTAATGGCATAATCCAGTTTCAATTATATTTATATGGCATAAAGCAATCGAAAGCCCGTCCGCCGCATCATCGGGCTGCGGCAGTTCATCCAGGTTCAAAAGCCTTTTTATCATTTCCTGCATCTGTCTTTTATCCGCCCGCCCCGAGCCTGTAATGGCCTGTTTTATCTGGTTCGGGGTATATTCAAAGATCGGGATACTCTTTTGCTGCACGGCAAGAAAGATGACACCCCTTGCCTCACTCACGCTCATCGCGTTTGTGACATTCTTATTGAAAAAGAGTCTCTCGACTGCGACCGCGGACGGGGCATACTTTTCAAGCAATGTGCAGATCTCAGAGTATATTTCCAGAAGACGTTCAGGAACCTGTTTTTCAGCAGGGGTTCTTATGCATCCATAGCTGACAGGTGTTATCGTGTTTTTCTCTTTTCGTAAGACCCCAAAGCCGACAGTGGCAAGTCCTGGGTCAATTCCGATAATGATCATAATTCCTAAATAGCATAACCTTTTTTGGCTATCTTATTCATGCAAGCTTGCTTTTTACTTTTTCGTAGAACCCATCCTTCCTCGTCTTCACGAACCTTGCGGGCTTATCCGCTTTCGTGATAAAGATCGTGTCATCTTCTTTTATCTTTCTCGTATGCTGTCCGTCTATCACGATCACAGCTTCCTTTTTCGGGACTGTGAGTTCCACCCGTATCTCACTTTTGGCCGGGACAACCCAAGGACGCGACGATAATTTGAAAGGAGCCAATGGGACTATCACCGTGCCGTCAACGCCCGGGTCCACTATGGGCCCGCCCGCGCTCATGGCGTAGGCCGTGGAGCCCGTGGGCGTGGCAAAAACCACACCATCCGCCCTCAGTTCCTCTAACTGGTTCTTGTCCACGAATATCCTGTAAGACAAGATCTTTGCGGGATTTGCTGTGATTATCACAACTTCATTGGTGGCGGGAGGAAGAGGCTCATAATTGAGCATGATCGCAAGCCGGGAGCGATCTTCCACCTCAAAACCGGAAAGCACCTTATCTATGACCGTGAGCGCCTCCTCCGGATCTACATCCACAAGGAACCCGAAAGTTCCCATGTTTATCCCGAGCACAGGGAGAGGGTCCTCCATTTTCTGGATCCCGCGAAGCACGGTCCCATCACCCCCTATGGAAATTACGAATTCAGCTCCTTTTTTTCTCATTTCAGCAACAGGCGTACCCTTACGATGGATTTTCTCGGCCGTCTTCATATCTATGAGCACTTCCACATTTGAGCTGAGGTGATTTACGATCTCGTCAGCAAGAGCAAGCACATCGTCCCTGTCGCATCTGGAGATCAACCCGATTTTTTTCATATGCACCTATACAAGCTCAAGCAATTTTTGATGGACGCGTCCGTTACTGGCAATCACATTCACCCGCTGTTTCACATCAAGGGGCGTGGAAAGAGACTTCCCCGTTCCATCGGTCACAAGCCCGCCCGCTTCCTCAGCAATAAGTTTCCCTGCTGCTATGTCTGTGACGCGGAGCATCCCGCGCATGTCGAAGAACGCGTCGAATATTCCGGATGCGATATAGCAGAGTTCAAGAGCAGCGCACCCGAATACTCTTACTCTTCTGACGCTGTGATTATTGATCGCTATTGCAAAAGGTTTGTGGCTGTAGGATATTACGCTTAATTGGGATAAATTCGAAAGATCTGAAACATGTATTTTCTTTCCATTCAAGTATGCACCTTTTCCCTTCTCCGCAGTATAGATATCCCCGTTGACCAGGTTCTTTACGTACCCGTACCTGATATCCGACAGGTCAGAATTACCTATCGCAACAGGAACGCAGAAAAAGGGGATATTGTTTACTGCGTTGAAGGTGCCGTCGATCGGGTCAAGAACGAAAGTGAAATCAGGTTTCTTGCCAATCGTTTTTTCGCCCAGTTCCTCGCTCACAAAACGCATAGACTTGCCACTTGCCAGAAGCGTGGAAAGCGCAGCGTTCTCGGCGACTTCGTCTATCTTCTCTGTAGGGGTGCCGTCAGCCCCGATACGAAGCATAACCGCCGCTTCGGGTTTTCCTATAAGGTCTGAAACAGCCTCTTCGACCGCCTCGGCAGCATTATTGCAAAGTTCATAGAAAGACATCAGTTTTTACACGACCTCACAGCCTGCAACAAGCCTCTGTTTGGGATTGTTGAGCTGTGCGATAAGGAATCGATCACCTTTAGTGTATGCGATATTGCTCTGGGTCGTCATGGAAACGTCACACTCAGAACCCGGCGGAGCCTGTGTGACATCTTTGCCTGCTATTGAAATGGTCCCGATCGTTGCAGGCATCACCTGGAGCCCTGCGAATAGATGAACGGTATCCCCTACGCCGAGCCCGGATGTGAACCTCGTGAGTCGGCATTTCAGGCTGAATTTGGAAGATACCTCTTCCCTCTGCGAAATTAAATATCCACGGTCGAAATCCTTTGACTGAACTCCTTTTAGCGCAAGTCCCACCCTTATGCCGGCATTCGCGGATTTCATATCCACATCATTGCTCTGGATGGATCGTATCTCCGTCGGCCTGTTTATTGGAAAAACGTTAAGGTTGTCATGCATCTTGAGAGTCCCCTGGATCACGACGCCCAGCACCACACATCCTATACCTGTCACATTAAAGAAATGGTCCACTATCACGCGAGTAGGAAGGTCGTTCTTTGCAGAATTGCTTCTGCTTGCTTCCTCTCCCAGCGCGAAAATTTTCCCCTTGAGGTCTTCCATTCCTTCAAAGCTTGTTGTGGAGATGGCAATTGATCCCCAGCTCTCAAGGTTTGTGCCTTTTGTTATGGCCTTTATTTTTTCAGACAGCCCAGAAAGCGCCACGGGGTTTGATGTGTCCGACATTGTGATCAAGAACAACCCGCGTTTGTTACCAAGCAGGTCAAGTGCAACGATACATTCGCCTACCTGTGCATTTAATCCAGTTGATGGAACACAGATAAGGGCGATATCCGAGAGATTTATTGCGTTGATCAGGGATTTCAAAGAGCCTGGATAGCCATTAGCGTCGACAAAAGAATAGATCTGATCTCCTTTTACAAAATTATAGAGCGTAATATCCGACTCGGTGCCCTTCTTTCCAAGGTTTGCGGCAAGACTTGTTCTCCCTGATTTCTCGCTGCCTATGATCGATATATTTGCCATAACAAGACTCCACGTTATAATAAGTCTGATAATATATGAAATTGGCGTTCTCTGGATTTAAGCGCCTCAGTTTTGCCGCTCCAAAAGTATTAAGTATTGAATGCCTTATTAAGCAAATGATTTGTGAACATGGTTCACATTTTCGATCCCAATAATCTGGAGGAACTTATTTGGCAGTTACAAAAACAGAAGGCTGGAAAGCTAAAAATTGGTACAACATGGTCGCACCCGACATGTTCGGAAAAGCAAACATCGGAGAAACAGTAGCAGATGTGCCTGAGAAATTAATGGGAAGGGTCATCGAGGTAACCCTTGGGGAATTGACCAACGATATGTCAAAGCAGAACATCAAACTGCTTCTGAAAGTGGACCGCGTCGGCGGAGACTCGGCATATACAAAATTCACAGGGCATCAGCTTACGCAGGATTACCTGCGCTCACTTGTAAAAAGACAGACATCGAGCATAGAATCAAACATTTCAGTGAAGACCAAGGATGATTATACCATAAGAGTCAAACCTTCATGCTTCACCATAAAAAGGGCGCGAGCTAATCAGATAAAAGCCATCCGCTTGATAATGAATAATGTCATAATCTCAAGAGCGAAAGAACTGGATCTGGCTCAGTTCGTCCAGGAAATCGTTACAGGGAAGCTCTCTGCTAATATTTATCATGACGTTAAGCCGATATATCCCCTCAGAAGAGTCGAGGTCAGGAAGACAGAAATAGAGGCTGAACCTGTAGCCTCATAATTTTTTTATAGACCTTTCACTCTTTTTAATTCATTTCCCTTTTCTTTTATCTTCTCATTGTCAACCCTGAGGACGATGAGGGATGCAGTGAGCAGGAAAAATGCCGCAAAATTCACAATTAATGTCATCATCAGAGGTCCGAACGTGGTATAATCCAGTTCTGCAACGGGATGCATCGTGCCTCTTGTCCATAATCTTATGGACAGGAAACTCAGAGGTACGCCAATAAAACCAACTATTCCAAAAACGGCTGATAGCCTCGCCCTTTTCTCAGGTTCCTCAACAGCCTGGCGGATCGTCAGGTAAGAGAGGTATATCAGGAACAGTACGAGTGAAGTGTTGAGCCTCACATCCCATGTCACCCAGTAATCTCCCCATGCGGACTTTGCCCATACAGATCCGCTGGCAAGAGTTAAAAAAGCGAATATCACTCCGACTTCAGCAGCCGACAAGGCAATTATGTCCCATTTCTGTTGCTTGCCGCGAAGATATAAGATGCTTGAAATGAACACGATCGCAAAACCAAGATATGAGGATATTGCTATCGGGAGATGGAAATAGAATATTTTGAAGTTGTTCTTGTCTCCGACTGCCTGTCCAGGATTGATCGGAATAGGAGCAACAAAAAAAACCAGATATATGGAAACAAGTATCAATACAACGGTAAGGGAAAAAAGTATTTTCTTTAGCATATTATCTCCACCTTTACCTGTGTGGTAATAATATTTATCTTTGTCATTCCGATTCAGTCTTCGATCGTATATTCAAATACAAGCTGTGCCACAATAAAAAAAATTATATCATACGCAGCAAGGATCTGCAACTCGCCGGTTATTTCGGAAATTTCACCTTTTGCCAGCATGATCCCTGTTGCGGTCACGGCCGAGAGTATAACAGGAAGGAGAACCGGGAAAAGAATCACAGGAAGCAGGATCTCCCGCGTCCTTGTATTGACGGCAAGTGCGGAGAGAAGCGTTCCCACGAAGATGAATCCGAGAGTCCCCAGGATCACTACCAGTACCAGACCTGAGATATTCAAGATATCATAACTGAAAAGCACTGCAAAAACAGGTATTGTTATGACCACCATCAAAAACATTAGGACCGCATTGGAGATCACTTTGCCGTTATATATCTCACTCCTTTCCACGGGGCACAGCTTAAGACCATCAAGGCACCCTTCTTCCTTTTCACCCGCGAATGACCTTGAAAGACCAAGCATCCCAGCAAAAGTGAATGCTATCCAGAGAATTCCCGGGGCAAGTAAATCCACTACTTTCTTATTAATGTCCTTGATATATATGGAAGCCTCGCTCCCGAAAGCGAAACTGAATATAACAATGACGAGCAGCGCGAATATCATCATTGAATTGAGCATCTGCTTGGTGCGGAACTCTGCTTTAAGGTCCTTTCTGGCTATCTCAAGGAACTTCATGTGCGCTCCGCCACGTATCTTTCGTATATTGCCCTGCACTGCAGGAGGTCGCGGATCTCACTCTTGCTCATTTCATGGACAATATGACCATCAGTAAGGATGACAGCCCTGTCGCACAATGAGATCCCTCGTTCGATGTCATGAGAAATAAGAACTCGTGTCTTGTCATTTGCGTTCGTCCCTGAAAGTATCCTGTCAAAAGTGGCGCTGGCATGCTGATCCAGCCCTGTGTAAGGTTCATCGAGCAAAAGCACCGGTGGATCGTGGATCAAAGCTCTTGCGATCGAAAGGCGCTGTTTCATACCCCTTGAAAAAGTCCTCACCCTGTCATTTCTCCTGTAGCTCAATCCGACCTGTTTTATCAGGTCGTTTATTCGAGCCTCTATATCCGATGTGCCGTACATCTTCCCGAAGAAGCGCAGGTTCTCGGCCGCTGTCAGTTCATGGTACAGGAAGGTATCGTGAGAGATGACCCCTATCTTTTTTCTGATCTCGATGGGATTTTCTTTGATATCGATCCCATCTATAACGACTCTGCCATAGGTGGGATTTACCAGGGTGGAGATTATTTTGATGAGGGTGGTTTTTCCGGCGCCGTTGGGGCCAAAGATCGTCAGGAATTCACCTCTTTCAATGCGAAGATTGATATTTCTCAGAACAATGTTGGTGCCGAATGTCTTTGAAAGGTTCTCAATGGATATTATATCGATTTCTCCTGCTTTCACTAAATAAACACATTCAAGCTTTATATTTTCTCTTAATATTTTGTCGTATCACGGATTAATGAAATTTAACCATTAAAGCTTTAATCACATACACGAATTTATCCAATGGTGATTTTATAAGACCTATACTTCAGGTCGCGCTTGATGTTTTAGAGACAGAGCGTGCCATCCAGATCGCTAAAGAGGCAGTGGAAGGGGGAGCTGACTGGATAGAAGCAGGTACGCCTTTGATCAAGAGCGAAGGCATGGATGCGATCAGACAGCTCAAAGCGGCATTCCCGGGACATGTCATCCTCGCGGACATGAAAACCGTTGACACAGGCGCTATGGAGATAGAGATGGCAGCAAAAGCAGGTGCGGATATCATCATACTTCTTGGAAATTCGGATAACTCAACAATTCAGGATGCTGCCAGAGCGGCACGAAAATATGGTGTAAAGCTCATGGCCGACCTGATCTCTTCAGAGGACCCGGCACAAAGGGCCAAAGAATTAGTAGAGCTTGGCATCGATTACATCAATATCCATGTCGGCATTGACCAGCAGATGATGGGAGAAGACCCTGTCAGGATACTGAAAAAACTCAAGCTCAGTGTGCCTGTCGCGGTGGCGGGGGGTCTTGACGCGCAAAGTGCCGCTGATGCGATATTATCAGGTGCTGGCATTGTTATCGTGGGAGGAAATATCGTTCGCTCATCCAGTGTAACGGCTTCAGCGAGAGCTATCCGGCAGAGTATTGATGCCCCGCATATCTCTATAGAACCTGAAAAATCCTTGCACGAGAAAACGATCGAGCTGCTCAAACGAGTTTCTACGCCCAACATATCTGATGCCATGCACAGGAAAGGTGCTATGAAAAACATCCATTCCATTTGTCCGGGCATTAAGATGGTGGGAAGGGCTGTCACGGTACAGACCTTTGAAGGGGACTGGGCAAAGACCGTGGAGGCAATCGATATTGCAGAAGAGGGGGACGTTATCGTAATCTATAACGGCAGCCCACACGTCGCCCCATGGGGAGAGCTGGCGACCTTAAGCTGCATAAATAAAGGCATTGCAGGAGTGGTAATCGATGGTGCGGTCAGGGACGTGGATGACATAAGGTGCCTTAACTTTCCTGTTTTTGCGGTCTCCATAGTGCCGAACGCGGGGGAACCCAAAGGATTAGGAGAGATCAATGCCGAAATACAATGCGGAGGACAGACAGTTAAACCCGGTGATCTGATCGCTGGGGATGATTGCGGCGTTGTGGTCATACCTAAAGAAAGGGGATACGAGATCGCAAGGCGTGCGATCGAAGTGGAAAAAAACGAGAGCAGAATCCGCCATGAGATCAAGATGGGAAAGACGCTTTCCGAGGTATTACAGCTTGAAAAATGGGAGAAAAGATAAAAAACAGAATTTAAATATATAAAAATATATTTTTTATTGTAAAATGAATGACTCAGCGTCAATAAATACATATATAAGTATTATAGATTACATACATAACTGATAATAATAACAATTAAGGAGACTTTATGGAACTTACGCCCATTCAGAAAGAAATTCTAACGGCCCTGATCAGTTTATATAGGGAAAGGAAACAGGCCATTAAAGGGGAAGATATCGCTGAAATAATAAACAGGAACCCGGGAACGGTCAGGAATCAAATGCAGTCGCTCAAAGCACTTGGGTTGGTGGAAGGGGTACCCGGACCGAAGGGAGGATATAAAGCCACGGGAGAAACCTATCGTGCCCTCTGCTTGTATGAACTTGAAAAGGAAACAGTAGTACCTATAAAACGCAATGAAGAAGTTATTCCTAATGCAACTGCTGCGGAGATCAGTTTTACAACGGTAAGACATCCCGACCTGTGCAATGCCACAGTGCATGTTATCGGGGACATTAAAAAGATCGATATAGGAGACGCAATAACAATAGGCCCCACACCTGTCAATAAGTTGGTGATCCGTGGAGAAGTGATTGGAAGGGATGATACGCAGAATACCGTATTGTTCGTTATACAGGAAATGATTTCCCTTCCCAAGAAACCTGTCAAACATTATATTAATGAACAACCTATCACGATCCCGTCGATAGCGACAATTCAGGAAGCCTCGAGGATACTTGTTGAGAATAAGATCCATGGTGCGCCTGTAAGGGACAAGAATGTCATCGTAGGTATAGTCACCCTCACAGATATCGGGAAAACACTTGCTGAAGGAAGAACCAGCCTTAAGATAAAGGATATAATGACGAAGAAAATAATATCCGTAGATGGTGAAACCCCACTTTATGAGGTTGTAAAAGTCTTCAATAAAGAGAAAGTGGGACGTCTTCTGGTAAAGGTCAACGGGGAATTCGTAGGGCTTATTTCAAAAACGGATATCCTGGATCGACTCTCTGCTTATTGAGCTATATCGGTCAAACCATTCTCATCATTCTTTTTTAATCTTTTTGTAATCTCGATCAATGGATGCTTTGCATAATCGAGTATCTTGACATCCGAAAGGGTATGGAGCCCTGCGGATGCGGCGGTTTTTTCCATCCCCAGTTGCACATTATCACCCAGCGGAATGACATAAGCGTCCATGCTTTTTATGCCAAGTTTCTTTGCCGCTATCACCCTATGATGACCATCAACAAGTATGAGTTTGTTGGATTTTTTTATTACAACTATGGGCTCAGCCAACCCTTTTTTCAATTCGTATATCCTCCCGTCGAGTTCATCTGCATAAACCTTAGGTTGCGTTGGCACAAGTTCATCTATATTGACAGTCTCGCGAACGACGTCAACATGGATATTATGGATGGCTTCAAGGGTCTTCTTGAGCGTCCATACCTTTTGCGGGCTTGTTCTTTCAATGTGTGAGCGTATCACATCGGAATTTGTGATTATACCCCGCAGATGCCCGCCTTGATCCACCACAGGTAATTTGGATTTTCCTGACCTGAATATCACCCTTGCTACATCGCTCATATCCATCTCGGTATCTGCCGCAAGTATATCCCGGCTCATAACGTTGGCGATCTTCTCACCGAGCCCTTTTTCCAGCAATCCTGCAGCAGATACATATCCGGTGACCCTGTTATCCTCAACGACCGGAAAACCATCATGGCCCGTCCTTCTTATAAGATTTATGACATCCTTGACCGTATTTTCAGGAGAAACGGTGTCCACTTCCTGTGTCATATAGTCCTTGACTTTTGGATGGTCTGTCATGGTGGCATCTATTGGCTATCTAACGTAAATGGTTTTGCCCCCATTAAACATGTCGCATACCAAACTTTATTATCTATTGAAATCAACCTCTATTGGGTGAATACTACGAACGATCAAAAGAGGATACTTCTTGAAATTTTAAAAGAGTCGATATCGATCGAGGTCTTTGGGAAAGAGTACTATTCGATATTTAGCGAACTCGTTGAAGGTGATAGCGCAAAGGGGATTTTCAGGGGACTGGCACGGGATGAAGGGGAACACAGGGAATTGCTTGAGAAAGAATACAAGAAAATCTCAGGAGCATCCATCGATATCAAGGTTTTGGACAAAGAGAACAGGGAAAAAGCTCGCCGCATATTTCCAGAATCCCTCGAGCCTTTAGGTATAGCAGAGACAAAGGATGTCCTCGAGCTGGGGATCAGGACAGAAAAGAGATCTATTGAATTATATTCAAACAGCGCTCAGAGAACGGAGATTGAATCAAGTAAGGACCTGTTTTTGAAACTGGTACATTTTGAGGAAGAACATAAGAGAACGCTCGAAGATGCTCTGTATTACCTCAATCAGGAGGGCTCGTGGTATGGTTACTCCCCTCCAACGATAGAGGGTTGAATGGAAGGCTTGCTCTTTGGCACAGCAGGCACACCGATCAGCTCAAAAGGCAACGATAGTATCTCCGGCATCGAACGGGTTCATGAACTCGGTCTTGGCTGCATGGAGCTTGAGTTTGTTCGCGGCGTCAAGATGGGAGAAGAGACTGCACACAAAGTGAACGAAATAGCAAAACGACTTGATATAAAATTGAGTGTGCATGCTCCCTATTATATAAACCTCAATGGCGATGGTGAAACACTCATCAAGAGTAGAGAAAGAATCCTGAATTCAGCAAGAATTGGAAATATCTGTGGCGCCAGAAGCGTTATAATCCATGCTGGTTTTGGCCAGGGAGCATCGCGTAAGGACGTGTATCAAAAAATAAGAAAGCAGTTGATCGAGATTCTGGAGCGCCTAAAAAGCGAAGGTGTGAACATAACGCTGCGTATCGAGACTATGGGAAGGAACTCGAAGTTCGGAAGCCTGGATGAAGTTCTTGACATAACCGAAGTAGAAGGAGTTCTGCCTTGCATTGATTTCTCCCACCTGCATGCCGTAACGGGGAAAAATAATTCAAGGGGGGAGTTTGCATCCATCCTGGGGCGCGTTGAAGATAAACTTGGACGTGATGGGCTTGATAATATACATATCCACGTCTCCGGGATCGAATATTCGGATAAAGGGGAGAAAAGGCACCTCGAATTTGCAGAATCCGATTTCAAATATAAAGAGCTTGCACAGGCTTTTATTGATCTTGATATCAAGGGGATGGTGATATGCGAGAGCCCGAATCTGGAGAAGGATGCATTGCTTTTGAAAAGAGAATTTGATGAACTCAAGAAGCAACGCTGAACGATGCCCTTATTTACTATCTGCGTATAAGAACAATCCGATGGAAGACCTCTCTTCAATAATAGAAAAAATACAGGCTTCGGAAGAACTTGATTTCGGGGATGGCATGAGTCTTCTGGAGTCAAGGAACCTCTCACTTATCGGGTCACTTGCAGATCACGTGCGCAGAAAAACTGTTGGTGACAATGTCATGTTCGTAACTAACTGTCACATAAACTACACCAATATCTGCATCTCAAAATGCAGTTTTTGCGCATATTTCAGGGAAGAGGGACAGAAGGGCGCTTTTACTCTCAGCATAGATGAGATAATGGAAAAAGCTGAAAAAGCCTCACAAATGGGCGCCACTGAATTGCACATCGTGGGTTCTCTCAACCCGAAACTACCTTTCGAATACTATGAAGAAGTGCTTGCCAGGCTCCATGAAAAATATCCTGATATGTCATTGAAGGCTTACACCGCAGTGGAGATAGGGTATCTTGCTGAAACGACTGGAATGAGCGCAAGCGAGGTGCTCTTGCGCCTGAAAAACGCAGGGCTCACCAGTCTCCCTGGAGGCGGAGGAGAGATATTCAATGAAAAGACGAGACAAAAGGTCTGTCCTCACAAGGTTAGCGGTGAAAGGTGGCTTGAGGTCATGGAGAAAGCACATGAATTGGGCGTAAGGAGCAATGCCACTATGCTCTATGGTCACATCGAAACACCAGAAGATATTGTGGACCATATTCTGAGGATAAGAGAACTTCAGAAAAAGACCCGGGGATTCCAGGCATTCATACCTTTAAGATTCCACCCTGATAATACCGACCTTCAAAAGAGAGGTATTGTTAAGTTCAGTCCCACAGGGTTTGACGACTTGAAGACAATCGCAGTCTCGCGGCTTTTGTTGAACGGTTATGTCAATAACATCAAAACCTATTGGGTGATGGCTGGGGAGAAGATAGCTCAAATCGCGCTGCATTACGGTGCGAATGATATCGACGGTACCGTAATGGAAGAGCGCATAACACATGCTGCAGGGAGCGTATCGCCGGAGTATATGCCTAAAGAGAGGCTTATACATTTGATCAAGAATGCAGGCAGGATACCGGTGGAAAGGACTACAAATTATAAAGTGATAAAGGAATATAATTGAGTATGCGGTTTTATTACTCTTGAATCTCAGTTTTCAATCGTTCCACAAGTTCCTTCTGGATGGCTGAATTACGGTCCCCTCCGCACACGCAGCCCCTTACTCCAATGATGTCTGGTGAAATGCGTTTTAACGCCGGGATGTCCACAAACGTGATCGTTCCTGCAATGGCTGTTTGAAGTCCGTGCTTTTGCGCGCTCTTAACGAATTCAGTAAGCTCTTGTTCCTGGAGGAATTCGAAGGTTGAGCGTCCATCTTTGATGCCCGTATCCATCATTACTACATCCACACCAGCCTTTGCCCCAACTGCAGGTAGTTCAAAAGGCGAGATAGAATTGATCCGCTTGAAATCTGAATAACCGGATGCCACCACTTTCTTATTCTTATCAAAGTCCTTAACCGAGCGAACAATATTGGTCAGCATGTCCAGAGCCTGCTCCTTTGTCTGGATATCATACAATCCCACTTTGATGTATTCTGCCCCCGCCACTGCTGCCCCCAGCGCTGCCAGTGATGCAGTACCGGGTTTATAATTAAAATCGCCAATTGTTGCACTCACCGGCACCTTGCCCGCGGCTTTTTTCACAGCGCGTATCATCCATGGGAAATTAGCACCAAGGGAACCTTCCCTGGGGTTTTTCACGTCTATGATATCCGCTCCACCGAGTCTGCAGATGTTTGCTTCTTCAACGTTGATCGGGCTTACAAGTAATTTCATAATCATTGAATCAGATTGATGCACTAATACATTTATGTTTCGAATTTGTTATGGGTCTGCTTCACAGCGACAGTATTGGTCAGTGATTACCCTGTAAGACCTGTCCACTGCACGGGTATCGGGGAAGAAAAAACTTAATACTATAATAGATTATAGTAGATTATAGTGATATTAATGGCAACTTCCATTCAGATAAGTGAAGGCTTACAAAAAGAGTTAATTAAGAGGAAGATCTCTGACAAAGAGACCTATGAGGAAGTAATCTGGAATTTGGTGGAGGATTCCCAGGAACTTGGTGAGGAGACAAGAAAAGAAATAGCCCTTGCTCGTGCCGAGATAAAAGAAGGCAAATTCCATTCCTTAGCTGAGGTCAAGAAAGAGCTTGGTCTATGACTTATGAGATCATCTTTTCGGACAAAGCTCTCAGACAGCTTAAGAAACTGGAAAGAAATGTCCAGGAAAGAATAATTGCAGTATTGGAAAGGATTAGAGTAAGACCTGAAGCTTATGTGACTAAACTTGTGGGAGATCCGGGTTATAAGCTGCGAGTGGGTGATTATAGGGTCATAATGGATATCGATAACAAAATACTTAGGATATTAATTTTAAAAGTTGGGTACAGGAAAAATATCTATGATAGATAGTCGAAAATTGGATGTGGGAATTGATACGAAATGTTTCGAATTATTTTCGTGCTGGACATACTCAATGGTAATGCAGTCCACGCCGTAAGGGGGGAGAGGGCCAAGTATCAGCCGATAAAGGGCAGCAAGATATGCGATTCATCCAATCCACGTGATATAATATCTGCGCTTTCGCCGAAAGAGGTCTATATCGCCGACCTTGACCGATTACAGCATCAAGGGGACAATTTTGGGCTGATAAAGGAAATATCCAAAAAAACAAGGACAATGGTGGATATTGGCGTGGAAAATATGGATGACGTAGAAAAATGTGCAGAGATTGCCGATATTGTCATCATGGGAACTGAGACTGCTTCATATGACCTGATCAAAAATGCAAGCAAACGTTCTACAGGCAGGATTAACGTGAGCATAGACATGAAAAATGGAATGGTCTTGACAAAAGACAGGAAGATGGACATGAATCCGGAGGAGCTTGTAAAATCGTTAAATGGGGTTGAAATAGAGGATATTATCATCCTGGAGCTAAGCAGGGTTGGAACAGGCGCTGGGATTGATACAGAATTCTTGAAAACGATAGTTGGAGTATCAAACCACAATGTTCTGGTGGGAGGCGGGATCAGGGATATGCACGACATAGAGTCTCTGGAAAAAATTGGAGTGAGCGGGGCACTTGTGGCAACGGCAGTGCACAACGGGGCAATACCCGTGCACCTTATCCGAAATCCATCTCGATGTCGTTAATAAATTCTTTATACTGGCGGACAGATTAGTTAATCAGATGGACAAAAAAAATGCGGCGGGGATGTTATTTTTCATAGGTGCGGTTCAGTTTATCATGGCGATGCAGGTGGCGGAATTCCTGTATCCCGGATATAGTGTTTCAAGTAATTTCATAAGCGACCTGGGGGCTACCTGCAGCGGGACGACGTGTACGGTACATCAACCCTCTGCCATCATCTTTAACACCTCCGCAACTCTCCTTGGACTGCTTATCCTGCTGGGTTCGTATTTCATCTGGGGTGAATTTCATAGCACCATGGTTTCAATATTTTTCGCTCTCACCGGGATCGGGGCTATAGGAGTCGGATTGTTCCCTGAAACTGCTGGAGTGATTCATTTAGTTGTATCCCTGATAGTTTTCCTTTTCGGAGGATTATCTACGATCTTATCCATCAATCTGGCGAAAGCACCGTTCTCTTATTTCTCTGTGTTGATGGGTATAACGAGCCTGGTAGCTCTTATTTTATTTGCATTTGAGATTTATCTCGGATTCGGTGCCGGGGGAATGGAGAGGATGATGGCATATCCCATATTACTATGGGCAATTGGTTTTGGAGGATATTTAATGTTCTCACAGCAAACGGTCTAGCCAAAACAGACTTTCAGATATCCGCAGTCCTGGCAGAATTCAGTCTTCCATTCTTCTATAATTTTTGGTAGCCTGGCCTCAATTATCTTCCAGTCAACGGTCTCGCCCGGTCTGAACCCGAGGAGCCGTAACGCTTCTTTATCCTGTAGCAGGATTTTTTCATCGGTATATTCTCCACT
Organism: Candidatus Methanoperedens sp.; assembly: GCA_027460535.1. Taxonomy (NCBI): domain Archaea; kingdom Methanobacteriati; phylum Methanobacteriota; class Methanomicrobia; order Methanosarcinales; family Candidatus Methanoperedentaceae; genus Candidatus Methanoperedens; species Candidatus Methanoperedens sp. Next base: position 82,347 of record JAPZAR010000025.1, on the reverse strand, counting down.
TGAACATTTATTATCCTTCAGATACGGGCATCTGGCGCAAACCTCATCCGGTCCTTTTACTATGTCCACTTTTTCTTTAGATATAACCGAATAAATATTTTTGATAAAATCTTCTGAATAGCCCTCTCCTCTAAAAAAATTCAGGCATATAAGGTGATGGCCTCTGAGTTTTGCTTTCATTGGGTTGAACAAGAGCTTCCAATCTATTAATTATTTTCTAAGAGCATTTCAGATAATTTTAATCTAACAGCGGTCTCAATAATAAACATATGAGCGAAGCACTCCGGACCGATCTGTATCAGCTCACCATGATGCAGGCATACTGGAAGTCCGGGCATAATCCCGAAGCCACATTTGATTATTTTGTAAGGAAAATACCCTTTGGATCATACCTTGTTACCGCAGGGTTGAGCTATGTTCTTGACTACATCGGGAACCTGCGTTTCGAGGAAGATGACATCGAATACTTAAGAACCCAGGGTTTTGATGACGAATTTCTTGAACACATTCGGGATTTCAGGTTTGGAGGGGACATCCTTGCGATGCCGGAGGGGAGCATCGCTTTTCCTCTCGAACCCATCATCCGGGTGACAGCCCCAATAATCGAAGCACAGCTTGTGGAGACATTCATACTCAACAAGATGAACTTCTCGACACTCATCGCAACCAAAGCCTCTCGAGTGGTCTATGCAGCAAGAGGCAGGTCAATTGCGGAGTTCGGACTGCGCAGGGCCCAGGGCGACGGGCATCTTGAGGCGACACGCGCCACTTACATAGGGGGATGTTCCTCAACGTCCAATGTGCTTGCCGGGAAGAAGCTGGGTATACCTGTTTCAGGTACCATGGCGCATTCCTTCGTAACGAGCTTCGACCATGAGATAGATTCCTACCGCGCCTATGCCAGAGCGTTCCCGAAGCGGTGCTTCCTGTTGATTGACACCTACAATAGCATAGAAGGCGCCAAAAAAGCAGTGATCGTAGGAAAGGAGCTTGAGGAGAGGGGAGAGAGGCTCCTGGGGGTCAGGCTTGACAGCGGGGATCTGGCAGAACTCTCAAAACAGGTGCGCAGAATACTTGATGACTCTGGTCTTGATTATGTTAAGATAGTAGCCAGCGGCGATCTTAATGAATGGAAAATAGATGAGCTTATGAGGAAAGGTGCAAGTATCGATATGTTCGGTGTAGGTACTGAACTTATAACAGGGCGCCCGACCCCTGCTCTTGACGGTATATACAAGCTATCTGACGTTATGCGGGAGGGGAAACATATACCCAAGATGAAACTTTCTGAAGAGACTGTAAAGGCGACGCTTCCCGGAAGAAAACTTGTCTGGCGCATCATTGAAAAGGGAAAATTTCTAAAAGATATTATAGCGCTGGAAGATGAAACTGTGGATAATGCGGAGCCTTTGCTGGAACAGGCGGTCAGAAAAGGGAAAATCGTCTGCAGTAGGCCTTCGCTTGAGGAGATAAGGCTAACCGCAGCCGAAAACTTTTCGAGATTGCCTGACAGTTGCAGGAAACTTGAGTCTGCTTCGGTGTATCCGGTTGAGTTCAGTAAAGGATTGATCGATCTTCGAAAAAAAATTGTTGAAAAAATCAGAAAAGAAGAAATTAGAGCCAAATAGCATACCCGGGGGGAGTTCATGGCAAAAATAGTTGAAGAAACTGACCTGCGGAACAAGAATTACGTCTTCAAGAACAGAGCTCATGCGGGAGAACTGCTTGCCCGAAAACTCAAGACATACTCGCAATCCCCCATAGTCCTGGCCATACCATCCGGGGGTGTTCCCGTGGGGGCGATGATTGCAAAACAACTTGACCTCCCGATGGATATGGTTATCGTCAGGAAAATCCCAATTCCATTTAACACCGAGGCAGGTTTTGGCTCTGTAAGCTGGGATGGGGAAGTGCTCATTAACAGAATGCTATTGCGCCAGCTTGGCCTGACGAAAGCTGAGATTGAATCTGCTATTTCTGAGGCCAAACGCGAACTTAATAAAAGAATAGTAAAATTCAGGGGTAAAAGAACATTTCCTGAATTAAAAGACCGGACCGTAATAATCGTGGACGATGGGCTGGCTTCAGGTTATACCATGCTTTCAGCTATAAGCTCCATCAGAAAGTACTCTCCTGCCAGAATAATAGTCGCTGTCCCCACGGCTTCAAAGAATGCGATCGAGACTGTTAGCCCTCATGTTGATGAACTGATTTGCCTGAATATAAGGGAAACAACCATGTTCGCTGTGGCAGATGCCTATAAAGAATGGCATGACCTGGATGAACATGAGGTGTTGGCAATTATAAAGGATGGGTTCTGATACATTCGATTTCAACGAAAGGCTCCGGAGCGATGGAATTATATAATCATGCTCCTCTTGTTCTTTACCAGATTTCTCGTGAAAACCCGATGTTTTCACCCGCAACGCCTTTGAATATATATATATATGCAGATAATATATATTGTTATTCGATAGATATTTCCGTGAAAACCAGCCCTCACAAAAAGAGCGTTTTTTCAAAATAATCATTAAAAATATGTTTCAGCATGTCGATTAACAAACTTTTTTCATTGAACCCCCCTATACGTAACATTTAAATACATTATGATAATAATGATACACTACCAAAAAATGGTACCCGCAAATATATATTGCGGTTTGACCTGTTCAAGGAGATGAATGATGGCGAAGATTGTGCATGTGCAGACAGTTCTTGTGGTGGACGACCTCGAAGCCCTGAAAGTAAAGACGGGTGAGAGTAGTACTAAGGACGCGCTCGCCAAAGCTGTTCATCATTACCTCGATTGCGAATATACGCAGGTAGAGGATATGTGGGCTAAAAAGCTCGAAAAAGTGGTCAAACGTAAAAAAGAAGCAATTTAAAATGGAGGATATGTATATGAAAATGTTTAGAAGAAATGAAGATGCAGTGTCGCCTGTCATAGGTGTTATCCTCATGGTGGCGATAACTGTGATATTGGCAGCCGTGATAGCTGCATTCGTGTTCGGATTAGGTGGCCAGCAGGTAGCCGCGCCGACAGCAAGTATAACCGGAGCGAACAACCCTGATACAACAGCACCTGATCTGAAGGTACAGCACAAAGGCGGAGATACACTGAAAGGCGGGGACTGGAAGTTATCCGTAGTCGTTGCTGGCAATCCCCCTGTATTTGTGACTTCAAACTCATCATTGGGCACATTTTCAGTTGGAAGTCAAATCATCGCTAACACGACAACAGATGCTTCAGCCCCTATTGTAACAAACCAAAGTGTAATGGGTGGTACCGCCATGTTGGTTGGCAAATACGATGTTAAATTAGTTCACATCCCGTCCAATGCCATGTTGCTTGATACAGTAGTAGATGTAAGGTAACTGAAATACCAGCCCCTTTTACTTTTTTTGAGGGGCATTTTTTATTTTTTTTTAAGGATATAGAGAATGGAGAAAGGGAATGATGAGGCGGTATCGCCTGTCATAGGAGTCATTTTGATGGTGGCGGTTACCGTAATGCTGGCTTCATTGGTTTTAATGTTCGTATTTGGAATGGGAAAACCTGACCAGAAAGGACCTACGGCTGCTATTGTAGTTTCGAGCGATACTGATACTACTGGAATCGATATCAAGATACAGCACAAAGCCGGGGATAGATTAGTTGGAACGGACTGGCAGATATCCATCGTTCCGGCCGGAGAGCCGCCTGTTTATAAAATCTCAAATCCGGGAAGCGACCTCAGGGCTGGAGACCAGATAATAACCTACAATCTGACCAGCGGCGCTGGAAACTATACCGTTACCAATCGTTCGGTCTATACCGATGGTACAGCCGGGGTTATGTTATCGGGTGAAAAGTATGATGTCAAAATAATTTTGTATCCTTTCAAGACCATGGTGCTTGATACGGTGGTCGAAGTGAGATAAATATAACGGCTATATCAGGCCAGAAGGTTTTTGTAATAGCAGCATATCATTATGAGTATAATGGTGCTAAAAGATTATTTTTCACATATGAGCTCTGGTCTATTTCCATGCTATGGGCGGCAATTGTTGTTCATTAATCTTAATACAATCCAAAACAAGATTGGCACTGTGAAAGATGATAAGGCCCAGATGACGATTGACTATGCCGCAGGCATGGGCATTTTTCTCCTTGCTGTAGCCTTTGTGTTCCAGTTCATTTATGGATTGTTCATTCCTTTCCAGTCGGGATCGGATGAAGTTGTACTGGCTGCGGACAGAGTCAGCACAGTGCTGGTGGAGCGACTGCTGGTTGCTGATAAAGCAGGGGCTATGAATATTATAGACCAGGGCAAATTGTATTACTTCAATAACATGAAGTTGAACCATTCTAACCAGACCTATTACAATAATGAACTTGGTGAACTTGGACTGTTAAGCAATGAAATCATTTTTGATGTGAATATCTCGGCAACACGTCTTGATGGCAGTATAATGAACCAGAGTGGCCCAGAACTTCCTGAAAACATAAATATCGGCCAGAGCAAGAGGCTTGTCTTAATCGTAAATTCATCCACAGGCTATAATGAATCAGCTATCATTTCAGTGAGGGTATGGTAATGTTAGATGAAAAAGCCCAGATGCATACACTCGAGGGAGTGGTTGCCACAACGCTCCTGCTTATGGTAATTATATATGCAATAGATGCGACCTCGATGACGCCTCTGACCTCGTCAACCTCAAATGTGCATATGGACACTGAGCTTGCAGTAATGGGCCAGGATATTTTGAACACGCTGGATTATACAGAGCCTGGGTATAATTCAAATCTCAAAAATGATATCTTAAATTGGACTGGAGAGCAATATGTGTGGAATGGTACAAAGTATTTGGAAAATACCAACGATCCACGTAATGCAACCAGCCTTGTAAATAACCTGACAGGGATCTTGAGCGCGACGTTAGGCAGGCAGGGCATAGCCCACAAGGTGGAGATCTCTTCTCTCTTTATTTCAGATAACATTACAGTATCATCGGCCCCGGAAGAATGGATATACGCAGGTGTCCCATCGAATAACGTTGTAATAGTATCCAGGAAAATCGTATTGCACAACAGTGATGTTTTTAATCCTGCCAATCCGATAAAGGATATTGATCCCTCCACCAATCTTAAAAATATAGTGGATATCAGGCTTTTTCTATGGAGGACGTGATGGGGATAATAGAAAACCGCGATGCCCAATTCATGCTTCTGGCGTCTTTCATCATAGCTATTGGCCTGGTTATAACCACGGTGATGCTCGGCAGTGTCATATTCGAGTTCAACATGGCAATTGGAGCAGGAAATGAGTTTTCAAAGAACGATATGGTAAATCTGATGATTGTTTCAAAAGATGGGGTAAGAAGCGCATACAGAAATGCAACCGAATTAGGGGGAAATGATAGCCAGATGAATTTCAGTAATCAAATCCGAAATTTCAGTGCAAACCTGCAAAAGAGTTATGTGCTTCACGGGGAGATCGTAAACTTAAGCCAGGATATAAGCAATTGGAATAATAGTCGCCTTGCCAATTTCACAGATAATGGGACTGCGAGCGGCGCGACAAACTGGACCATAATGGAGAGCGCCAGAGGAATATATGTATTTGAATTAAGAAATGTTTCAGGTTCATATTTCGAGGTGAATGTAAGCAATCAATCAACAAGCGTATTTCTATGGTCCATGAAATTGAATTCTCCCAACAATATAAGCATAAAAAATGCAAGCGGCTTTGTCCGTTACTATGGCGTGAATTATTCCAATATCAGTCTACTAAATGGTTCATACAACTTCACTACAAATGTTGGTGCCAATATTACCAGGATCACGTTCTTGAATGGCTCGAACGCCGGGGGCAGGTTCAAAATCATAGGCAATACCTCTTACGGCAGAAATTTCACCAGAGCCCGCGATTATATTCTGAATGCCACGGTAATTCTTTCCACAAGCAAAATACGCGCCAATATTACGATTCCAATTTCAGTGCCGTGGTGAAGTCATGATATTTAGGAAGATTCTTAAAAATAATGATGCCGTATCAATTTCAATTGGTTTCATGCTTATGCTTGCAATTACTGTCTTGATATTTTCTGCACTTATTATCTCTTTCTACACCCTTTCACAGCGTACTGAAAAGTCTGCCATGACGGAGAGCTTCAGGATAATAGGAAGTGGGCTTGCCATCAAGATTACTAACATGGATACCATGGTCAATGTGACCAAATCCTATGGTGGAAGTGTTAATTCACTTGAATATGAGTTTCCAGTATCACAATCGATAGCAGGTAAAAGCTATGCGATGAATATAACCAATTCTTCTTATGAGATAATCATTGAAGCGGAAAACGGGGCTAAAGTAGTGATTCCTTTCAATACATCTGTGAATTTTATTGGAAGAAAAATATACAGTGGTGCCGAAAATTATATACTTTACTACAATAGTAGCACTGATAGCATTAATATAGAGGAACAATAGGAAAAGCACGATCTGAGAGTTCCATTATTTTTGGATGAATGATGCCATCAGCAAGAGATATATCCAAAAACGAGTATTTCCTGAAGTCGGAGGATGCAGTAGCTGAGGTTTTGGATTACATATCGATCACCGGGATCATTCTGCTTTCGTTGAGTATTATAGGTGTAGCTGGATATCCCGTATTGAGAAATGCCCAGGAAAGCAGTTACGTTGAAAATACCAGGCAGAGTTTTGTTGTAGTGGGTGAGAACTTAAATAAGGTTGCGCTCGGACAGGCCCCTTCCAGGATGCTGGAACTGAAGCTATATGGGGGGCGGCTGAGCGTTGGAAGGGGAAGTACTATTAAAATCAATGTGACATGGTACAATTTGACCAAACCCGGTAATGAAGAAACAACCCTGTATTCCGAGCAGATGGGCAACATCCAAAATTCCATAGGAGATACTATTGTTGCGTACGAAAGCACCGGCGTCTGGATAAAATATCCCAATGGCGTTGTTTTGAATGCTTACAAGCCGATGATTAATAAACAGAACAATAAGCTTGTCATACCTGTTGTCAGGATAAACGGAAATTACAGTGTTGGCGGCAACGGTTTGAGCAGGATCAGGGCAGAAGGGGAGCCCGGTGTCACTTTTTGGAGCAATGTGAGCAGCGTTACCATTACTATCACGGGAGATTATGTTTCTGGATGGAGGAATTACCTCAATAACACGATGAAATGGGATATTCAAATTGGAGGCCCTTATACTGCCCGGTTAAATGCCACGCCAAATCTGGATGTCTATATACTGAATACTGATATGGTAACGGAGATTGAATAATGTTCCCCGGATCGGAAAAGGCAGCAGTAGAGGTTGTAGGCCATGTCATCATATTAGGCATAACTGTTACAGGAATATCCATGATAACACTTGTGGGTGTTCCTGTGATCTACCAACTTGAGGAGAGGGCAAATGTGCAAAATATGGAGCAGACATATACGATGCTGGACTCACGCGTAAGCAGGGTGGCATTGGGGGAAGCACCGAGGCAGATCATTGACGTTAATCCGGGCGGAGGTTCTGTGTCTATTCAACCTAATTCATCATCTGCGCAGAGCTATGTCTTAATTGAATTCAAGATGGACACAGGCGCAATAATCCCAGTAACAATACCCATGGGGAAAATAGTCTACAGGAATGGAGATAGAGAAGTCGCATACGAAGGAGGCGGTGTCTGGAGCAAATATCCGGCAGGAAGCGTTATGCTCTCCCCACCTGAGTTTAATTATAACGGAGTCACCCTGACTTTTCCTATTGTGAATATTACTGGGAATTATTCTTCGGGGGGCAAGGGAACTTCAACCCTTAATGTAGAGAAGAGAGGAGAGGCACAGATAATATGTCCAAACGCCACTTTCCCGAATCCCCTTTCTAAGAACGTAACGCAGGTTACTATCACTCTGAAGAGTGAGTATTATGATGGATGGGCAGATTATTTCAGGAGCATAACTTTGGCAACAGTAAAAGAGGTTCCGGATGAAAAAAAAGTGGTTTTGTCTCTTCAAACCCAGCCGGTTGTCACCAACTTTTTCTATGGGGCACTTGCCTCAAAGAAGATAGAAATGAAAAATAATGCAATATCAGACAGCTATAATTCCTCCAAAGGGCCTTACAGTTCCAGCAAATCCGAAAATGGAAGCATCCGTGCAACCGCTGAAATAAAAATGGATGACCATGCAATTGTGAAAGGGAATGCTATGACCCACGGCGATATTACAGGGAAAGGCACGATAACAAAAGATGCCTATGCCAATAGCTTTGACTATGTCGATGTATTGGGAATGGAATATGGACCTGTGGAAGGATTAAGTCTCGGGAGCACAACAAGCCTTGTGCAGAGCAAGTTAAATGAGTACCAAGCCACAAACAATAATCTTGCATCAACTTGTCTCAGGGATGCAGGGAACAGAACATTAGATGGTAAATACTCGAATAATTCTGACTGGAAAAAAAATAGCGATAATAATCCTGAATGCGTAATTTACACCGGAAACTATTATCTCGAGAAATTTGATCTGGGTGACAAGAGTGTCCTGATACTTGATACAACCTCAGGTGCAGTTAATATGGCGATTGAGTCTCACGATTTAAAAGTGTCAAATAATGCAAATATCAATGTGAGAGGCAGTTATCATGTAAGAATATACCTGAACGAGAAATTAGATTTAAATAATAATGCATTAATAAATCCCACCAACAATGACAAATCATATCTATTCCAAGTCATCACTTCATCATCCCAGGATATAACCATCCATAATAATGTGGATTACCGGGGTTTTATATGGGCACCGTATTCTAAAATAGAGCTTGAGAATGATATGGAAGTATTTGGCGCAATAGTCGGAAAGGAGTTCAAACTCAAGAACAATCAGGCGATCCACTATGATGAAGCCTTACAGAACTACACAGAAATGACTTCAGATACCACTATGATGTACCTCTATATCACCCGCTATGATGTCATGGCGAGTGTAAACTGAAAGCACAGGTACATCACCACGCCCAGCCGTCGCACTTCATAAAGAATAAGTCGATGTTAGGCATGAGGCAGAATGTATTAGAGTTTATTCTCATCCGCGAATTTTACAAGCGCTTCGCCCAGCGCCCTTACATACTTGGGGTTTATATTGAACCTTCGCTGCTTCTGACCGCCCCTTTCCTTGGCAATTTCCACATATTCCTTCTCTTCTTCGAACCTGTCGCTTTTCTGAAGCGATATTGTCATGAACCAGCCAGAGCTCATTTTTATTTCCATAAAACCTTTCTCATCGTTCATAGTATCTCCACACTCCCTACAATCGCATTCACTAAAACCTTATCCCCCGTCTTTATAGTAGTGATGGGATTCTTTTCCAGCCTGTCCACAAGAGGTATATCGGATATAATGGCTCCCACGGCCACGATAGGCTCTGTCCTGACATTTATCATGGCAGATGGTGCATGGCCGTTCTTTTTCAGCTGGTATATCACATAGGACCCTACGGTTGAGCCTTTTCCCCCCGGGAATACCAGCACTTTACCTTCTATGCTCTTTCCTTCAAGTTCATGGCCTTTTTCTGTCACAATGCCTGTTTTTGGATCGATGCTGCCCAGAAACGAGATTGGCTGAAAAGTGACAAGTGCTTCTCCTTCGGCTCTTCCCCGGGAGACGATGTGGGCTGATAGTTTAATCATTTAAGTTGCCTTTTCAAACATTTGTGTCATTTTCAATCCAATGATTACAAAATATAAATATCCGTTGTTACTTGTTCAATTTTGGCTGATAACAGAAAATGTTCTGAAATTCCAATTTCCATAATCTTTATTAATCGCGACATCCACTTATAACCAAGCCCTGAGGTGTACTTTGGCCAAAGCAAAACCGAACAAAAAGTATAAGGAAAAAACCCTTGAAAAAAGAAACGAAACAAAAATAATTGAGAGTGGCAGGTTCACTGCAAAACATCTTTCCTATGTCATACTCTTCGGGATATTCCTATTCTCATTTTATATAAGAGGGATAACTCCCATAAAAACTGTTTTCCAGAGAGGGATAGTGGGTTTTGCCGCTGACGATTCGGTTTTCCATATGAGGCTCGTGGAGAACACGATCCAGTTCTTCCCGCATCGAATTTTTTATGATGCATTCACTTACTATCCAAACGGGTTTCATTTACACTGGGGCCCACTATTTGACCAAATGATAGCCTTTCTTGCCATCATGGCCGGTCTCATCATGCACGGAGGAATGCCGCCTCAATCAACTATCGATACGGTCGGCGCATTCTTTCCTGCTGTGCTGGGCGCTCTCACGGTATTCCCGGTATATTTCATAGGCAAGGAACTACTTGATGAAAAGGCAGGACTGCTTGGAGCTTTTTTAATAGCAATACTGCCCGGACAATGGCTTTCAAGATCGGTTCTTGGGTTTACTGATAACCATGTGGCCGAGGTTTTCTATTTATCATTGATGATGATGTTTTTCGTATTCGCTATCAAAAAATCAGAGAACATTACTTTCGACCACTGGCTGAAAAAGGACTGGGCGGCTCTTAAAACACCCATATTATATTCTCTTCTTGCCGGCATATCCTTCGGAGCATATCTTCTCAACTGGTCAAATGGTGTGTTTTTTGCCGTTGTTTTTGGCATTTTTGTTATTGTTCAATATATTATTGACCATTTCAAAGGGAGGTCCACAGAATACCTTGGTATTGTTGGAATTATCGCTTATTTGGTCGCAATGATAATGGTGTTGCCGTATGTTGAATTGAGCAATGGATTTGACTCAGGGCATTATTCTCTTTTGCATCTCACAGTAACAGGTGGAGGTGCATTAATATTCGGCTTTTTGAGTCTTGTTTCCAGGGAAATGAACAAACGGGAATATAGCGGACTGAATTATTTAGTATTTGTTATTGGCCTGATTCTAATTTTAATAATTTTTACAAAAATATTTCTGCCGAATCTTTATGGTTCTACGATAGGCAGCCTGAATTTTATATTTCAAGGAAGAGCCGGTGGGGGATTGACTATAGCAGAAGCTTCGCCCTTGACGCCGGAAATGGCGCAGGGAAATTTCGGTTATAATTATTATCTCTCATATTTTGCAATTCTGGCCCTTTGCTATTATATATTCAGGAATTCCAGGGCCGAGCACACATTATTGGCTGTCTGGAGTATTTTCGTCCTGTCCATAATGCTGGCTCAGAACAGATTTGCATACTATTATGCGGTGAATGTTGCGATACTTTTAGGTTTCATAGGGTCGAAAGTCCTTGACTTTGGTGACTGGAAAAACTTCGGCACGAACGACGTTATAGAAGGCTTGAAAAAAATAAGGATACAGCATATTTTATCTTTATTTATTATCATTGCAGTGATCGGATTCCTGCCTCTGGGATCTTCTCCATATGAGGTCACTATGCAAACTTCCCAGTGGGGAGCCGTTTCCTCCGGATATTATGAATGGTATGATGCGCTTAACTGGATGAGATATAATACGCCAGCGCCCGATCTGCCCTATAATTCGATTTACACCCGACCGCCTGACAGCCAGCTATATAATTATTCCAGCAACGATTACGGGGTCATGAGCTGGTGGGATTATGGACATATCATCACGTACTGGGCACACAGGATCCCGAACGCAAACCCATTCCAGGCAGGAATCGGTGGCGGATCAGCACACAATCCCGGAGCATCTACTTTTTTGATTGCACCTACCGAAGAAAAAGCAAATGAAGTCCTTGACAAACTGGGAATCAACGGAGAGCCAGGAGCGAGATATGTGGTGAGCAATGCCTATATGGCATATGCGATCCTCACCGTTTTTGCGGAATGGGATAATACAGATCAGGATTACTATATACCAGTTCAATCGTCCCAGGGCACCATATACGCCCCCTCGATGAAATATTTCAACACGATGGAAGCTAAACTCCACATATTTGATACAAATGGTTTAAGCCATTACCGGCTGGTGCACGAATCCACACCCAACCCGTATTCTTCAGGAGGGAATCAGGAAGCACAATATAAGAACATGTATAATCTCTTATACAAGGGCAATATACCTGTAGAGAATTCAGGGTATGCCAAGATATTTGAATATGTCAAAGGTGCGATAATCACAGGAAGGGCACCCCCTGATACAACGATTACCCTGACAAATACCATAAAGACCAATATAGGAAGAACAATTCAATATTCACAAACGACATCGTCCAATGGCACATACGCCTTTACAGTCCCATATTCGACAAAGGACATGATCTCCGGAAGTTTTGAATGTACTGGCTGCTTTTTCCCGGGGGATAAAGGAGACACTCAGTTTGATACCCAACCTACCGGTCCATATACATTGACAACAGGCAATGTGTCAAAACAAATAGGAGTCAGTGAACTGGATGTTCTTGAGGGCCATACATTGACTCTTGATTTAGGTTGATAGATTGACTTTTTCTTTTCACAACCTATTTTAATTACCATGTGAAATTATGCTATGTGAGCCTGAAAATGGATGAAACTATCGAATCATTACTGGAAGAAAAGCGTTTATTCTATCCACCCGCGGAATTCGGGAAAAAAGCCCATATAAATAGCATCGATGACTATAGACGGATATATGACAGCTCCATTAAAGACCCAGCTTTTTTCTGGAGTCAAAAAGCGCAAGAACTTTCCTGGTTTAAAAAATGGGATAGAGTCTATTTCTGGGATCACGAGAACGTGATATGCAGGTGGTTCGAAGGCGGAAAGTTAAATGCATCCTATAACTGCCTCGACAGGCATCTTTCAACGCGTGGGGATAGACTTGCTCTTCTCTGGGAGGGTGAGCCGGGAGACACTGAAACGTACACTTACAGAAAATTATATCATGAAGTATGCAGGTTCGCAAATGTCCTGAAAAAAAGAGGTATTAAAAAAGGCGACAGGGTTGCAATTTATTTACCTATGATACCACAACTTGTTATCTCGATGCTTGCATGCGCGAGAATAGGCGCCATCCACAATGTTATTTTTGCGGGATTCAGCGCTGAATCGCTTCGCGGACGAATACAGGATAGTTCCTGTAAAATGGTGATCACTGCGGACGCGAGTTTCAGGTCGGGAAAGACTATACCTCTTAAAGAGAACGTTGATAGGGCAATTGATAACACTATGGAGAGCGTGATTGTTTACAACCGCGCTGGAATAGAGATCGGCATGAAACAGGGCAGGGATTTCTGGTGGCATGAGGAGATGAATACCGCTTCCGGGGAATGCGAACCCGAGATCATGGATGCCGAAGACCCGCTATTTATCCTTTACACAAGCGGAAGCACAGGCAAGCCAAAAGGTGTGCTGCATACAACAGGCGGTTACTTGCTGTATGTAATGCTGACGTTTAAATGGATTTTCGATTATCGCGAAGAGGATTTATACTGGTGCACGGCGGATTGCGGCTGGATAACAGGTCACAGCTATCTGGTGTATGGACCACTTGCATCGGGTGCTACGAGTCTGATGTTTGAGGGGGTGCCGAATTATCCGCAGCCTGACAGATACTGGGAACTCGTGGAAAAATACAAGGTCACGATCTTCTATACATCTCCCACTGCCATCAGAGCAATAGAAAGATGCGGTGATAATTGGCCGAAAGGAAGAGATCTTTCAAGCCTCCGTCTTCTCGGAACTGTTGGTGAACCGATAAATCCGGAAGCCTGGATGTGGTATTACAATGTCATCGGGAATAGTAAATGCCCGATCGTTGACACATGGTGGCAGACCGAGACCGGCGGCATCCTGATTTCACCTCTTCCGGGTGCCATTCCTCTCAAGCCCAGCTCGGCCACTGTCCCTTTCCCGGGGATTGAGCCCGTGGTTCTGCGGCCGGATGGCAATGAAGCGAACGTTAACGAAGGTGGTCTGCTCGTGATAAGGAAACCGTGGCCGGGAATGATGCGGACGGTCTACGGCAACCATGCGCGATTCAAGGAGACATATTTCACACAGTTCCCCGGAATGTACAATACCGGTGACAGCGCCAGAAAAGACGAGGACGGGTATTTCTGGATCATGGGAAGGATAGATGATGTAATAAAGGTCTCAGGGCACAGGCTCGGGCCGGCAGAGATAGAAAGTTCTCTTGTATCACATTCTGCAGTGGCAGAGGCTGCCGTGGTAGGATATCCTCACGAGATAAAAGGGGAAGCGATCTATGCCTTTGTCACGCTTAAAGAAGGTGTCTGGAAGAACAAGGAATTGAAGCAAGAACTCGTTAACCATGTCAGGAATGAGATAGGTCCAATAGCAAAACCTGAAAAATTGCAGTTTGCCGATGCCCTTCCCAAGACAAGATCGGGAAAAATCATGAGGCGGATACTCAGGAAAATAGCATCTGGAGATATAGACCAGCTTGGGGATACCACAACCCTCGCTGACCCTTCGGTTGTGGAGATATTAGTGAAGGAAAGGGAATGATTCAGTGTTAGTGTGTTCATCTTCCACCTGCCCCACCTCCTCCAAACCCTCCTCCTCCACCAAATCCTCCACCACCACCATGTCCTCCGCTTGTTGAATATTTCTCTATCATTGCCATATCCGAAAGGAAATTGCGAAATGCATCCCACTCCATTTTTTCCTTATAGTACTCGCCCTTCCACCTGCCAAAGAGCGTTGAAGTGGTAAATGCTCCTATGAAAAGGGATTGCAGGGCAAGAGTCGCCGAATATACGGCGCTCTCCCCGAGTATGGGATAAGTATAAGACTGACTTGCAAGCAGAACAATTGTCAGGCCTATGAGAACTGCTGATAATATTAGGAATTTTCCTCTCCCGCCGACAGCAAAATTTTCTGCGATTTCGGGGTATGCCTTTTTCATTATGCGATCCATCCGCATCTTCAGGGAAGATATTTGGTCCTGTTTTCCTGCAAGCGATTTCACTTTGCCTTTGAATTTATCCGTGTCAAAGGTGCCATAATCTGACCAATGTAATAAAAATGACAATACATCTTTTTCGTAAGGATCTTCCGCATCTCCGGGTTCTTTCAAAAGCTTGATTCTTACGTCATCTTTTTTCTCATCCTGTTCTATTTTTATGAACTCCCTCCTGTGCAGGTCGAGCAGTGTTGCGAAGAAGCCGTTCTCATCAAAATCAAAAGCATCCCCCTTGAATACCATGTTGACAAACCATGGTTTTCTCTTACCGGGGATATAGCTGAGATACCGGGGCACTGTGAACTCCGTTTCCTTTCCGTATTTGAGGTATAGGAAATAGAGGATCAGAGGAAATCCCAGAACAGCAGCGATCAAACCATATTTGAACCCTGAAAGGAGGAGATAAAATATTGAGTATAGTGAGTTGACAGATCCCGTTTTATTTTCTATATTCCTCGATCTCGTTATGAATTTATCCGATGCAGCCGGATTAACTAGCATTTCCACTTCTATGAGCCCATTCTGCGGGCTTTTGCCTGCAATGATCCAATCATTATCACTTCTTGAAACACTGAAATCGGGGGGATGCTGGAAGATTTTCTGGACATAGCTGGATGGATCTTTCAGAACAATCCTGACATCCCTGTAGGGAACATGTTCATCCGAGAGCATGAGATTCAAATGGCAGAACGACTCATCGCATTCCATGGGCGGATACACATGGTACCTGAAGGTGATGGTGTATTTACCCTTATCAAACCATGGAAGATAGCAGCCGGCTTCGTTCAGGTATGCCATGGAATCAATCGCGAATTTTTTCGATTCATCTGATGTCACAACCGTTCCAGCATAATTTTTGATATATGAAGTAAATCCTGAAGGGCAGTTTACATCAGTAGCCTGAATGTATGGGCTGTTCAGATCCGGCTCTTCCGGATCAATAAGAGGGACCTTCCAGGTCCTGAACAACATCGTGTACTTTCCAGAGGTGCTGACATCGTAAACATACGTTTCGGTTAAAGTACCATCAGGTGAAAAGACTGCCTCATATCTGTCAACAACAAGATCGCCTGAATATTGGATATAACCCGATGCAAGGTATCCAGCAATCCCGATGAGAATAACAACAACAAAAGAAGCTACTAGCTGCCTTGTCTCACTCATATCTGCCACTTGAGATCGGGGCGCTTTGCGATTTCTTCCTCGAATTCAAGGTATGTCAACTTTGCGAATCTGAAAAATGATGCAACCATATTGGATGGAACGACGTCCGTCATCGTGTTGAATTCCTGGACTATGTTATTGTAAGTGTACCTGTGTCTTGCGATCTCATCCTCAATTTCCTTCACCGCATCCATGAGCGGCTTAACTGTTTCAGATGTTTTCAGATTAGGGTAATTTTCCACGGAGACAAGAATATTGCCAAGGATTTTTCTTGACTCTGCTTCAATATTCTGAATCGCGCTTGTATCGGCTTTCATCACATTCGCCCTCATCTCAGTGATTTTTTCGAATGTGCCTTTTTCAAATTTTGCATAGCTCTGCACGGATTCCACAAGTTGAGAAATCATGTCAAGCCTTTTTTTCAGCGCCACCCTTATCTGACCAAGCGTAGCGAGTGACCCATTCTTCAGGGTCTGAAATCTGTTATAAATAGAAATCAAATATAATATCAGCAATACGATAACGATTATTGCAACAACCACGATTATTGTAGATACAATCCCCATAACGTGTTTATTACCTATTATTGAAATATAAATTTAACGTACAGATTTTTGCATAAATATTAAAAACTATTTAATACTCTCAAGCCTCATCCTGAATTCTTTCCTGTGCCTTTTTTCCTCATCAAGGATATGTCTCAGGACGCCCGCTACTTCCGCGTCGTCAATCATTTCTATATGCTTCTTGTACCTCTCCACTGCTTCGGATTCAAGAGTCATTTGCCTTTCTAATTGACCGCGCAGGTCATCTCCTCCGAAATCAAGTTCCCTGTGATCCATGCTCGGCTTACCACCCCTTTTCACGATCAGGTCGGCAAGCCAGTTCATGTGCCTCATCTCGTCAACGGCTATTGCCTCTGTGACCCTGCTGGGAACGCACTTAGGCATAATGAAAGCGTTTCTCACATAAATCAATGAAGCTTCGACCTCGAGAACAAAATCCTCGTTCAATATCTGGACCATTTCTTCCTTTTCCAGGTTTTACTCCTCCACAAGACATTTATAGAGTGATTAGTATTAATCTTTATGCTCGTTAGTTATACAGGCCTGCCTATTTCGTATCCATGCTCGAATCGCTTGGGATTGCGCTTCTGAATTATGGTTATTCCGGTCTGTTCAAGATGGCTCTCTCTCGAATACATGATGCAATTTCTTATCAAAATAGGAATTTATGAGCCAGTTGCCATGCATTTCAGAAATACCTATATGCGGCAAAATGAACAATGCCCCGAGGGAGTTCTTGATGCTTACCATTTGAGAAACTGCAACGGTATCAATAGCTATCTGAAGGACCATCTGGAAGTGGAGACGCATGTAAATGGAAGAGGTTTGAAAAATCTTGACCTCCATGTAACGAAATGTTGTATAATACTTCTTGCGGTTGCTTTGAGACGATTACAGAAAGGGATAAAAGAAAATCTTTCTTCAGTGGCTTATTTTAAGAGGTGAGAAAAAAATTACCAATGGTTTTATATGTGCTTTGGTAAGCACCCTCTATCATGTTGGTAACCAACAAATTTATATATCGACAAAGGGATGTAATAATTACAGTTGTTTTCTATTGTATCTTCGGGGGAACATTAGAAAAAGATTGATTAAGATGGTGAAAGTATGAATCGAACAAAACTACTTGCTGTTTTTGCCCTTGTTGCTGTGGTGCTCTTGGCAGGGTGCGTCCAAGCACCTACCACAACACAAGGAAGAGCTGTATTTACCATAAAAGATGCCGCTCCAGACATGGGTACTGTTAGCAGTGTTAAAGTGACTATCGATAGCGTACAGGTGCAAAGCGCAGCCGAAGGATGGGTAACTGTATCGTCAACACCGCAGACTTATGATCTTCTCAAGCTCAAAGCAGAAGGAAGCCAGGCGCTTCTTGCAGATGTCAACCTGAAAACGGGAACATACCAGCAAGTTCGCCTGATGACTTCAAAAGTTGTCGTCACAGATATGTCAGGCGATCATGAGGCTAAACTGCCTTCTGGAGAATTGAAAATTGTTGGGGAATTAACAGTCAACGAAAGCTCAACATCAACCGCAACGTTTGACTTTATTGCAGACGAATCATTGCATGTAACAGGAAATGGAGATTATATCTTTGCTCCTGTCGTTAAATTAGAAACAAGAGAGAAAGCTGACGTGGATGTAAGTTCCAAAGCAAATGTCAAAATAAACGGCGGAACAATAAAAACAAACATCAAAGTGGGTATGGATATTGACGGCAATATCGGGGTCGGGCTTAATATTTCAAAAGACACAAAACTCTCCATTGAGGGAGGAAAGATAAAAATGGGCGGGATAAGTTAAGGAACGCCAAAGAGTTTCAACGTCGGCTCAACGGATCAAGCCCCGTAAACATCGGCTCTCAGCCGGTCTAAGATAATTGGATTTGGATTAACTGAAGTGCTTTGGTCAGCACCATTATGGTGGTACCCAGTTTCACCATTTAAACTTAACTGGTTCTTACCGGGAACAGTATGGGATCGAAGCTCTATCTATCGGTTTTCCTTCTAGCAATTATCGCAGGATGTGTAGCCAATAAAGAGAGCAGAGATACAAAGGAGGTAAGTATGCAGAACATTTCAATTTCAGCAGAGGCATTTCAGGACGGGGGTTTTATCCCGGATGAATATACATGTGAGGGTGAGGATCTTTCGCCAGCATTAGCCTGGAAAGGAATACCGCCAGAATCTGAAAGCCTGGCACTGATAATGGATGATCCTGACTGTCCGGGGAAGACATTCGTTCACTGGGTTATTTTCAACATTCCTGCCAAAGTTCAGAAACTGGCAAAGGGAATGCCGAGAAGCGAAACCATTAGCGATGGAAGTATTCAAGGAATGACCGACTTCGGCCGCGCAGGATACGGCGGTCCGTGTCCCCCACCCGGAAAACCCCACAGGTATTATTTTAAAATATACGCCCTTGACCAAAAACTCAGCCTGGGGCCTGGTGCCTCCAAGAAACAGGTGGAGGATGCCATGAAAGGGCATATACTGGCAAAAGGCGAACTGATAGGCAAATACGGGAGATAAGATTCTCAGGATTATCAAAAACCCTTGAAAAAGGTCTCAAATAGAATGGCTGATATCGGAAAAGAATTCAGAATGGGCAGTAGCATACCTGTGCAATCAAGATGCCTGGAAAGGAAGATTTTCCAAAACATAAAAGATGAATGAATTTATGTAGGTCGGAATTGATATCGGAGAAACGATTTTCTTATGAAAAAGCCAAGCTGGGAATTCAAACTGGGCGTTGCATTGATTTTATTTTCAATCGCAATCTATGCAATCAAATTTTTATTTCTCGGCGACCCGCAGAATAGTTATTTCTATGTCTTCAATGCTCTGGGTTTTCTTCCCATCAATGTACTTCTTGTTACAATTATCCTGAACCAGCTCCTGATCATGCGTTCCAGGAAAGAGAAACTGGAAAAGCTGAATATGGTCATTGGGACATTTTTTAGCGAGGCAGGGACAAAGCTCCTGTCACTTTTCTCGGATGCAGATCCCAATCTCGAAAAAATTCGAAATCGACTTATAGTGAACAATGGCTGGTCGGATGAAGAATTCAGCCGTGTTCATGTGGAGCTTAAGCGGTATAACTATACAGTGGATATCAAGAAGATGGATTTCACGCAGCTTGGGGAATTCCTTACGAATCAGCGTGATTTTCTTTTGCGTCTGCTCGAGAACCCTTCCCTCCTTGAGCACACTGCATTCACAGAACTCCTCCGCGCCGTCTTCCATCTCACCGAAGAGCTTGATAGCAGGGATGAATTGATCAACTTGCCGGAATCCGATTATGCTCATCTCGCAGGTGACATTCAACGTGCCTATACTCTGCTCGTGTCCCAGTGGCTGGATTATATGAATTACCTGAGAAAGAATTATCCATACCTCTTTTCTCTAGCCATGCGGAAAAACCCTTTCGACCATGATGCCTCGCCAATAGTGCGGTGAACAAATAGATATTATGATCACCTGGAAATATGCGGTCTCAAAACCCATGCTACGTCAGGAAGGTAACGCAGCCTTACCTCATCGTCATCTCTGAGGATAACAAGCGGATTCCCGTCAACTATCAGGCATGTGCCTTCCCTGAGACCTTTGACTATCACTTCATCACTTTTCCTGAAGCTGGCGGTCTTGGTAACAATTGGCTCTTTCGCCAGGAAATCCTCGGGCCCTATGCTGTAATTTATAATCGGTTCGCTGGTTATGGCAATACCTGCCGGGAGACCAAGGGCTGCTGCAAGCGACGTCCCGCCGGCAAGTCCCTTACCCAGATACCTTTCCTCAAGTGGGGCGGCGAACATCTGACCAAAAATCCCCTTATGAATTTCAACAACTTCATCCCGGCGCTCAATGCATATTTCAGAGTCCTTTTTGCCCGATTTCAATGGAGCAGCAGGTTTCTTTTTGCCTTTTATGAATTCTACGGCGCTCACCTGCATCACGCGGCCTTCAAGAGTTGTAAGGACGGTATCGCCGAGAACGACATCATTAAAACCAAGTCCGATCCGGGCCTTATTCAGGCTTGCCTGTATCCCTCCGACCCCGTGCATTTTGAGTGCATACGGATCAAGCCTTTCCATTTCATGTGGTCTTACAGAGATGAGAGGGCCGACATTGGTACTGCCCGCCCCGATGCCAATGATGGGCACGGGTGCGCCTGCAATGAAAAGACCGTAAGCCACGTCTGACATCGTTCCATCACCTCCTACCACAAGAATAGCATCGACCCTCGTGGCGATCTCTCCTGCAAGGCGTATCGTGGTTTCCCTCCCATTTCCGGGAGCTGGATGGACAATATTACAGTCTCTGAAAATTTCAATGGCTTTGCCTGCCACATTTTCAATGACCGCCTTACCAGCACCTGCCGCAGGGTTGATAATGACCCCGAGATCTTTTATCCTGAATTGTTCATCGTCCATGCGAAATCACCTCCATTTAGATTGTTCCGGGAGTAGTTTGTAAATCGATTCATGCCATCCGCCAAGCGACAATTCCCGCAATCAAGAAAATTCAGGCTTTCTTTTTCCATTTGCGTCACTTAATCAGCTCTCTACATGCATAATAATTCTGGGAGGTGTTTGCCATGCATAAACTTTATCACTATATGCCGGATTAATAATATATTATAACCAGCACTGACTTGAAGTCGTACATTTAAGAATAAATGGAAAATGAGCCAGGAAAAAGTTAATGCATATATAAAAAAATGCCTTGAAGAAGGGCGGATGTCTGAAGCCATAGAAACATCCAGAGTCACTGGAATGCCGCTTTCAAATGAGGAACTCAGAAGTTGCATTTACAGGTATCTTCAGAAAGGGTGGATGTCCAAAGCTTTAAAAGGCTCCAAAGCTGCCGATATAGAGATTCCAAAAAAAATCCTTGAAGGTTATGTTAATAAATATCTTGACGAAGGACGGATATACTCCGCCATAGAGGCATCTAAATTGATCGGGATGCCGCTTCCTAAGGAAAAAATCGTCATGATCGGAAAGGATTGCCTGCTTAAAGGAAAACTCGTTCCTGCCCTGGAAGCCTACAAGCTTGTTGAAGAGGCGCCGCCGGAAGAAGAACTCATTATATGCGGCAACCTGTGCTTTAAGGAAGGGCAACTCCATCCTGGTTTAGAAGCCTACAAATTAGCGAACAAGACTCCACCGGAATCCTTGCTTATAATATGCGGTAACAGGTGTTTCAGTATGGGACAAACCACTCCAGGCCTTGAAGCCTACGCATTGGCCAAAAGGACCCCGACCCGGGATATGCTTCGCGCATGCGGTGAGATCTGCCTGCTTGAGAAGCGCCATGAGGAGGCAAGAAAAGCTATCGTGGCAGCACAGAAGGTAGAAGAGATAAAAGCCACGAAACCCATAGAGATAAGAGAAGTATCTATTAAGGAACTCAGTGACTCAAAGGAACTCGAAGATTCGTGGAAATTTTTTGGCCCGAGAACATGCCAGGAATGTGGAAACGAGAAGGAATTCACGGAAAGGTTTTTTATTTTATCAAGATGCCCGGAATCCAGGGATGAAGAAGAATGGCTTGATAAGATCATGAAAGAGCAATATGATATAGAGCACTATGCAGTGGGAGTGTTCAGCGATAACAGGGGGCTCATAGACTCGGCAGTATGCTGTGAATGCGGATCCCAGAACGTGCTGTTTGAGTCATGAATATGCGGGGGAAGGGATTTGAACCCTTGAACTCCTGCGAGAATAGATCTTGAGTCTATCACCTTTAGCCTCAAAGTTCAGGAGAACCCTGATTTGGCCGCTTGGTTACCCCCGCATTGTGGGTCAGGCTGAATTATCCTGATTAAACTTAAGGATGTCGTTACAGGATTGGATAAATACAATCCCAGAGATTTGGGTAATTGATGCCTAAAGAAAAGAAATTGTTCAGCATGATAAAGGTTTTTATTTTAATGGCTCTTCACTTAAAGTCGCACTTGCACCTAAACTCTGTGCATGCAAAGATTATTCCTTATTCAATCTTGATATAGCGCCGATTCTTTAACCTCAACCTTTATCAACGCCCTGCTCTTGCTGTCTGCTGCGTTTGCATAGAACGGAGCGTATGCGAGACTGATATACACAAAGCCTGGTTTGCTCTTAACCTGCCAATTGTATTTCATATCTGGCATGAAGCCTTCTTTCATTATGAGCGTTTGCTTCGGTTGTGCAGTGAAAGAGAATCATTTATGAACCATATAATACCTGAAGACCCCAATAGACTTCAAAAGTTGTCACTCGATTGCATTTCAAATTACTTTTGGATATCAGACTTCCAAAAATCACAAGATTATTATCATATATATTACCAGCTTTGTTATCGAAAACTATTAATCTCATTATTATTATAATATAAATATTCATGATTTATATCATGAATTTATAAAAGGGGTGATCAGGTGACAAAAGAAATGTTAGCGTATGAAGATACGCTTAAAGATATCAAGAGGACTTTGGGAGCAGTACCTATCCTAATGAAGTTTTTCCCCGAGGAAAAACTTGTCCATGACTGGCCTTCATGGAAGAGCCTGGGGGAGATAGATATCGAGAGAGTACGATTCCTGTTAAGCACAGATGAAATGATAGAAAAAATGCTGAGCGAAACCCAGGGTAATATTGTACCCCCATCCACAAAACCCCATGCAGCCGCTGAGGTGGCGCAAGAAGATAGTGCTTAATGTTGTACTCACAACAGTGACGGAACATGGCAGGTTAGACTATTCATTGCAGATATTAGAAAAAATACGGAAGAACAGACCAATAAAATAAAAATAGTAAAGACAAATGGTTTCGATTAAGATAGGATACGATAGGAGATAAATCAATGTGAGAAACTGCACAAGAAAGAATAAAATTATTTAAGGCAGGTATCACTGGCAATCAAATCGAAGAACTTTACATTTATATAATAATTTCAAAGTGGTGGGTAATCAAAGACCTATTGAGAAGATTGAAATCAATACCACGATAAATAAGAATATTGCTGTTTGTCAAGAAGCAGCAGTCGAAATATAAATAAGGATAGGATGGAAGTCGTATCTGAGGGACGTAAAAAAGAGAAAAAAAATAACAAATTCTACCTACATTCTATCTATCATTAGATTAACAGCGAACTCTTACAAACTCGTATGAACTCGGATTGAAGATTTTAGCAAGCTGTGCTTTGCGTTCTGGTATGAATAATACCACGACATCGAACACGGATGACACGGATTAGACGGATTTTCACGGATACCTTTAATCCGTACGCATCAGTGTCATCCGTGCAATCCGTGTTCTTGCGTCACAGATGGCTTTTTCATTCAGATCTATGAACCACGGTTCATAGCCGGCTTTGCGGTTTTAGTCGATGAGTGCACCGCGAAGGACGCAGAGAGCGCGAAGATTTTTGGGGCGTTTCATCGCATTTTGCGGCGGCGCCGGGGTCTGGGAATGTGATAGCAACATTATTTTTGACTGTTCGGCGCTCGGTTTTGAGGGTTTGCAGCCTGAATGTTGTGGAGCGGGTGCAGGGATGCCGGGAATCTCGAAGGACGGTGCCGGGCGTCGGGTGGAGGGGCGGGCTGTGGGTTTGGGTGAGGAGGGCGCAGGTACCTTGAATTAAAAAACCCAAATCTTCCGGAGTGACTGCTTTTAAGCCTTTTATTTTATTAAAATGATCAATATTCCTTGTTACTATTTATTTTATTCCTGAAGATAATGTGGTTGCTGCAATCAAACAGTCATTCAATTCTATTTCTTTTCCATCCCTAACCAGTTCAGAGTACATTTTCCCTCCCAAGAGGGCGATTTCTTTGTTTAGGTCTATTATGGAGATTGCTGATATTATTCTAAGCGTTTTGTCCAGAGCATCTGCTCTCTGTGAAAGATATGCGCCAACACTAAGCTCGGCTACCACGATAGTAGAAGTAAATCCACTGTTTTTCCCTTCAATACTCACAAAGAAATCTTTGGAAGAGGCAATGGGTTTGACCTGAGGCAATCCGCAAATATTGATGTATCGACAAAAACTTTCATTTTACCCAATCTAATCTCTTGGACTTGCGCAGATTATCCACAAATTTCTTACTATCCACATCATGACCCCACGCGCCCAGAGCATCCTCTACAGCGCTTGTTTCTAATTCGGGGCTGTCAGGCGCCGCCAGAACGATGGGGGCATGGGATTGTGCGATGGAGGCGCTGGTTTGCGTTATTTGTTGGCTTTATGATGTTAGCCAATCATGGAAGGAAATATCAAAGCTGCCTTTGACTGAACAGGATATTGAGTGCTTGGAATGCCAGGGATGAATAATTGAAGGATTGTTTTCTATTTTAATTCGGGTTAAGTTTTATATATAAATCCGACATTATGTTTCAATATGCAAGTCCAGAAAGTATTGACCCGGATGAAGAAACTGGAAAAAGAGATGCAGGAATTAAGGAAGGGCATATGTTCCCAAACAAGAGTTTCAGCAGTCAAGCCAAAAAAAGCGATGCATAAAGCGGCTCTTGATTTTTTAAAACTGAAAGATATTCCGGATAAAATTGAAATAAGTTCTGTTGAAATGGTTAGAACTGAGCGAAAACATGCCAGGGGTTATTAATACACGAGTAACTCTCGATTCTAATGTGTTCATCTCAGCCATCAAAGAAAATGAAGAGTATAGCAAGGATTGCAGAGAAATATTGAACTTTGTGGGCACATCATTCATACTCTATCAACCCACATTGTGCATCACAGAGCTCTACAACGCAATTGGAAAAATAAAAGGTGAACCTCCGGCAAAGAAAGCCCTGAAAGAATTTTATAAAATGGTATATCATCTTGAAGACTATGGTTCCAGTGCCCTGTGTGAAAGGGTAGGAAAAACAGCATTAAAATATCGGGTTTATTCAGCCGATGCTTTTTATCTCCAGACTTCGCTTGATTTTAAGACCAGCCTTATATCACTCGATGAAAAAGATTTTATTGACAGGATAAGAACAAAGGACGGCAAGTTTAAAGTTTATCATGCGAAGGATGCTCTATCTGAAATTTTGAAAGTAGGGAGCTAACTCTAATTTCGGCTGCGGCAAACGGAAGGTTAGCGGTGGAGATCATAGGGCTTAGCTTGTTCTTTTCAACAACAAATCACGAATTCTAATATATAGTGGTATCAACTATTTCTGGTTAGTATGTCCAGATATCGAGGCATCACAACATGACAGCACGAAAACCCAAAATTCAAAAAACAAATGGTATTTGCTCCTTGTGCGGAGGTGTATTCGGTAAGACCGCAATGAAAAAGCACCTTGTACAATGCGTGAAAAAATATCATGTTCGAAAACCTTCAGGTTTTTCTGTACCTATACAAACGAGATTATTCACGATTCTGGTTAAGGGAAGCTTTTTGCATGAGTACTGGATGTACTTTGAAGCACCGGCAAATTCTCTTCTTAGAGGACTTGATGTTTTTCTCAGGGATACCTGGGTCGAGTGCTGTGGGCATTTGAGCGCGTTTACAATAAATGGGAAAAGGTATATATCAGAAACGGATGAATATTTTAAAGAAGATAAAAGTATGAATTATTTGCTTGAAAAAGTTTTAAGACCTGGAAAAGAATTTTATTATGAATATGATTTTGGAAGCCCCACTTGCCTTGAGCTCAAAGTAGTAAATGAACGGGAAATTGAAGATTCAGACAGATCGATTGAAATTCTCGCAAGAAATGAGCTGCCCGTGGTCATGTGTGATTCATGCGGGAAAATTGCAACATATATTTGTAGACAATGCAGCCATTCAGGAGAAGGGTGGGTTTGTGAATATTGTGCTCCTGATCATGAATGTGGGGAAGATTTATTGCTGCCTGTGGTCAACTCGCCGCGGGTTGGGGTATGCGGATATTCAGGATAGGATTGAGCAGGGAAAGTAATCGTTCTATGTGCTTTCTTCGACCCGCGCAGGGTGTGTGCGGGAGGCGCGGGTATCTGTTTGGAGCGGCGTGCATTATCATAAATTAAACGGCGAACTCGTACAAATTTGTACGAACTCGGATTGAAATTTTAGCAAGCTGTGCTTTGCGTTCTGGTATGAATAATACCACGACATCGAACACGGATGACACGGATTAGACGGATTTTCACGGATACCTTTAATCCGTGCGCATCAGTGTCATCCGTGCAATCCGTGTTCTTGCGTCACAATGGCCTTTTCATTCAGATATATGAACCACGGTTCATAGCCGGCTTTGCGGTTTTAGTCGATGAGTGCACCGCGAAGGACGCAGAGAGCGCGAAGATTTTTGGGGCGTTTCATCGCATTTTGCGGCGGCGCCGGGGTCTGGGAATGTGATAACAACATTATTTTTGACTGTTCGGCGCATGGCTTTGAGGTTTGCAGCCCGAATGTTGTGGATTGGAAGCAGGGATGCCGTGGATCTCGCAGGACGGCGCCGGGCCATAAATAGCCATAGCGCCGGGTTCAGCGAGGGGATGGGCTGCTCTACAAGTGCGAATGAGTGGGCATGGGAGAGCAGTAAGGGATACAGCCAATATTTCGAGTGTATAACCAAAATCGGAAACAGAAGCAAAACAAAAATAGCTATAAATAACTACACTGAGATAAAAATAAGATTTAATACAAAAGATTTTAACGATATAAATTTTTCCACTAGTTTCTCCAAATACTTTTTCAGTTTATGCATAGAGATTTTCATTAATTAAGGTATTATTGATATAAAAATTTATTGAGACTTAAAGTTTCAAAATGATTTTCACACCATCCCCATCTTCCCCAGCCTCTCCGGCAGATACACATCAGTCACATAATCCAGCCCCTTCCCCGCAAAAGCCTGCTGCTCAGACTTCTTCTCCGGCTTCAACTGCTGGCAAATATCATTTCTCATCAAATATCTATGCACATTCCGCACTGACTTTTTGCGAACGTCCTGCTTTAAAGCCAATTAATCCCTCAACCGCAGTCCTCAGGAGTTCTTTTCCTGTTGGTTTAGGTATTTCTCTCCCGTCTTTCATAGCGGTTTCCAGCCATAAGTCAATCGCTATCTTGATTTCCTTCAATGCCTCCTCCTCAGTTTCCCCAAAAGCAGAACAATCAGGCAGTTCTGGTGCTACGGCAATATAGCCTTCATCTTCCTCGCTATAGAAAATTTCTATCGCATACCTGTTAAAACCCACATTTTTGGGATCTCTCTTTAATCCATCATAAACAGCACTTTCATCCATCAAACCACCCCCATCTCCCCAAGCCTCTCCGGCAGATACACATCAGTCACATAATCCAGCCCCTTCCCCGCAAAAGCCTGCTGCTCAGACTTCTTCCCCAGCTTCAGCATCATGTTTATCTGCTCTTTCCAGTAATCAGTATCAAACCTCGGGTCTGTAAGTTCGCTCTGCAGCGCCTTAACATCCTGCTCATTGAGCTTATCGGTGGATAGCTCGTACTCCACGATATCAGATGACTGCACCCCGATGAACTTCGCTGCCGGGGTTGCCATGAACTCCGAGAGATGCGCGCTCTTGATAGCGCCGTAGGCAACACTTGCATAAATGCGGAAACTCCAGGGGTCGCCGTCCGTGAACACTACAACCGGGAGCTTCAGTTCCTCGTTCATGCGCTTGATTATCCTGCGAGTGCTGCGCGCGGGCTGGCCTTTCAGGTGCACCAGGATGGCATCGAATTTTTCATCGAACCCGTTCTCGATGAGCCTGTCCTGCATACCGCCTGTTTCTATGGCGATGATGAATTTCGCGTCGTGCTCCATGAATTTGACTGTCTCCACGTTGTAAGGTATCTGGTATCCCGCCTCGCCCACGTCCTCCTGGCAGTGGATGGTGCGCTCTCCTCTCTTGGTTAGCTCTTTGAGCTTGATCGGCCCATAGAGAGTGGCGCCGTTCTCCTCCGGGCGCACGTGGAAATCCTCTCGCTGGAGTCCTGTTATGATCTCAAGGTCCTCGATGAGCCTGTCGCTCTCCGCCTGTTCATTGAATTTTGCGATATCCCAATTCTCACTGATATAATACAATTCTCTCAGTGTTGAGCTTTTGTTCTGGTCAAGATGCCCTTTGATCAACAATTCAACAACATG
Source organism: Candidatus Methanoperedens sp. (assembly GCA_027460535.1). Lineage (NCBI taxonomy): Archaea > Methanobacteriati > Methanobacteriota > Methanomicrobia > Methanosarcinales > Candidatus Methanoperedentaceae > Candidatus Methanoperedens > Candidatus Methanoperedens sp. Next base: position 53,608 of record JAPZAR010000025.1, on the reverse strand, counting down.
CGACGTCTTCAGGAGCTGGTTTGCACCCTTAACTGTTTTTGCACTCCGCAGACTCTCGCTATCCCCATAGACCCACACATCGCTGTCCTCCTTTAGTTCTATGTTCTTCTTTGTGCGCGATGGGAGGATTATGTGAGGAATGGTTTCGCTCTCGAACTGTTCGTAGAAATCCTGAATAAGCTTTTTAAGCGTAGTTTTTGAAAGGGAATCCCTTATCTCCTTGTTGCTTTTTTCTATCACACATTCACGACCTTTGCCCCGGTAATAAGTTCCTCATCTATCCCGTCCACCACGAGCTGTGGCAATTTTGAAGCCTCTTCAAGACCTATATTCAATTTGTAGATCAGGGCCTTTTCTTCCCTGGGCTTCAGGGAGATCTTCCAGAGATAATCCGTCTGCTTTCCGAGAGGGATCTTTTTGGGGTCAGGGCTTGCCGATTCAATGCTATAAAGCAGGGTTTCATGAAGATTGAAAGTATGTACGTTTTCGCTGTGGTTCTTAATGCGTATCTCTACATCGCAACCCTTCCCGTTCTGCGATACCACCCTCTGGATAAATACATTGCCCATTATCTTTGCAACGACCGGGGAAATATCCGGTGTGGGTCTATCAAGTATCTCGCCAACTTTCTTTGCTATGCGCGGCAGTATCTTCTGGATGATCTCTTCCTTTTCTTTTCTCTGAAGGAGTTTATCCTTCCTGGATAAGTAGAGTTTAAGCCGCCGGGCTACCTCCTTCAACGCAAGACCGATCTCTTCAGCGATCTCAGGCACCTCTGCGATTGCTTCTTTGGATTCGGACGTGAACGGGATATGCGTTGATGCCACATGCACCAAAATGATAGCTGGGCCTATGGGAAGCGTGTCACCCCCAGGCTGGTCGAGAGAATAATTCCTCCACTTGATATTCTCGACCGCATGTGTTATAGCGCAGGCTCCCTGCTGGTAAAGTAAAGGCACGCGGTTTGCGAACCTGAGTATCTCTACCTTTTCCTCTTTCGGAAGATTTCCTCCAAATGCTATTCCAGCTTCAACCTGGAAAGGATGGCCGCTGTGCACTGCGGCGGGGCGCGTTGTGGTCTCGATGAAATCAATGGTATGTTCCTTCTCAAGTCCTTTCCGTATCAGTTCCTCTGTTATTGGAGAAAGGCAATCCGTGGGAGGAGCCTGGATCTTAGCCTTCCCAAAAGCCTCATGCAGCCTCTTTGCCTCATCGAGCGTCACTGTTTTTGGATTCTTTTCAGCTTCCAAGCCGGCCTTTTTGCATATATCTCTTGCCGTCTGGGCACCTATGCGTGAGAAAGAACTGCGGAGAAATGAGTCAAGCGTTTCGCTTTCTGCATACCGCAGCATCTTCATCAGTGTCCCGAGTTCTATGCCGTGAGGGTGTGGCAGGATCTCTTTTGGCTGCACGGGCACTTTATCGGTCGCTCTCTCAAAAATAACCTGGTTGCCATCAGGTTCAACAAGGGTTATTCGTGCATGGGGGTTCACTATTGCAGTATCCTTCAGGTATTCATATACCGATTTCCTCTTTCCTTTAATATATGAGGCTTCCATTTCAAGTTCGATACGCGTACCCCGCAACCGGTCCCATTCGGTAATTTTATCGGCAAGGATCTCGGGTTCATTGGTCTGTGTATTTATGAGCAATTCAAAGTAATGGGCTGGAGCGTCGCGATCAATTTTGGACACTATTTTGGCAGGGCGGCCGGATGTGAGCTGCGAATACAGAACGGCAGCCGAGATGCCTATCCCCTGCTGGCCGCGGCTTTGCTTGATAGAATGAAAACGCGAACCGTAGAGCAGTTTTGCGAAAACCCGGGGGATCTGTTCCCTGACGATCCCTGGGCCATTATCTTCCACGATAAGGGTCAGGTTATCCTTGGATTTGGTTTCTATCTTGATAAAAATATCAGGCAGTATGCTGGCTTCCTCGCATGCGTCCAGAGAATTATCTACCGCCTCTTTTACGGATGTAAGCAGGCATCTCGGGCTTGAGTCAAAGCCCAGTATTTGCCTATTCTTCTCGAAAAATTCGGCAATGCTGATGGCCTTTTGCTTCTTGGCAAGTTCATCGGCAATTGCCATTAGGCAACCTCTTAAAGTTCCGCTCCCACTATGGTTTGAGTAGCCGTGACGTTCTCGCTTTCCCTTATAGTATCCACCAGTTTATTCAAAGCACTTAATCCGTCAACGTTGCTTATGACTACGAAATCAAATTCCCCAAAGACATGATAAACGTCTTTGATGCCTTTAATTTTTATAAGCTCATTATACGCCGCTTTTTCCTGTCCCGGCACAACATTTACCAGTGTAACTCCAATTACCAAACTTCGTCTCCCTCCTTGTTAATCCTTATGTTTATCTGCATTTTTTATTAAGATAGCTTTAGGTATTAAAAAAGGTTGGTATGGTCAGGCGCCCAGAACAACGATTCAAGGGAAAACTATATATTTAGATAATGCCAAACAGAGATATGTTCGTTATATAGCGAACAAGATAAGCGGGTTTCTTTTTTAAACGATACCACCCACTCCCCTTCCCGCTTATCTTACCACCTATGAAATCGACGTGTCCCAAATCTCATTAATTGTAGTGCAGTTTCTAATCAGGATTACATCCAATAAGATTTAAAGGATTGAAAATTAATAAAGGCGCTAGTTTATTGGAGACTATTATAGCAGATAACAAATTTTAGAAAACACTTGCTTTCAAAATAGAAGATTTATGCCTGGAAAAGAAACATTCAATGGAATAATAAAATCCCTCGGTCTTGTTTTCGGAGACATAGGCACAAGCCCAATCTATACCCTCACTGTTATTTTTCTCCTCACAAAGCCCACACTGGATCATGTAATAGGTATTTTGTCTCTTATTATCTGGACACTTATTATCCTTGTGAGTGTGGAATATGCATGGCTTGCGATGAGCCTGGGACAGAAAGGCGAAGGAGGTACCATCGTTCTCCGCGAATTGCTTGTTCCCATGTTGAAGTCAGGAAGGCAGATAGGATTTGTCACACTGCTTTCCTTCATTGGCATATCTCTCCTTTTCGGTGACGGTGTAATAACTCCCGCTATAAGCATACTCAGCGCTGTTGAAGGCCTGGTCCTGATTCCGGGCTTAGAGGGAACGGGTCAGGAAACGCTGGTAATCATTGCAGCCATAATTGCGATATTACTTTTTTCTTTTCAGAGAAAAGGGACCGAAAAAGTGGCGTGGGCATTTGGTCCTATCATGGTGATCTGGTTCCTGTCCATTGCGGTTTCCGGTTTAGTTTCTATCATCAATGTCCCTTCTGTACTGGCAGCCATAAATCCTTACTATGCTTTCAAATTTTTATTTCAAAATGGATTTGCAGGATTCTTTCTGCTTTCACAGGTGATACTCTGTGCCACAGGCGGTGAGGCGCTGTTTGCAGATATGGGTCATCTGGGAAAACTGCCAATCATCAGGGCATGGTATTTCGTATTTGCCGCTCTTTTATTGAATTATCTCGGCCAGGGTGCTTTTGTTATCCAGAACCCGGATGCAAAAAATATACTTTTTGAAATGGTTTTCCAGCAGGCGCACATTCTTTACGTGCCATTTCTGGTTGTCAGCATACTCGCAACTGTCATAGCTTCTCAGGCCATGATCAGCGGGATGTTCTCGATCGTTTATCAGGGAATAACCACGCGAGTATTGCCCATACTCAAAGTGGATTACACTTCAACTGAACTTATGTCGCAGATATACATCGGCTTTACCAACTGGTGCTTGCTTATTTCGGTCCTGTTTGTCATGTTCTTATTCAAAGAATCCCATCACCTTGCCTATGCATACGGTCTCGCGGTCACGGGGACAATGACCCTTACCGGCATAATGATGACCTGGATATTTTATCTGAAAAATAAACCGTTCAAGACAGCGATCTCTTTCCTTGTAACGGTAGTTGATATGGCTTTTCTTCTTTCAAGCCTGCACAAGATCCCATCAGGCGGCTACTGGTCAATTCTTCTGGCTTTGATCCCATTAGGGACAATTACGATTTATACCGCGGGGCAGAAAAAACTCTATAATTCACTTAAGCCCATGGACCAGGATGCTTTTCTTGAAGAGTACAATAAATTATATAATACAATGTCTAAAATAAAAGGCACCGCTCTTTTTTTTGCAAGGGATGTCAAAAAGATCCCTCCATACATGGTCAATACCATGTTCTATAATAATATCATTTATGAGGATAATATCATAGTCTCCCTTATCAAGATGGATAACCCATTCGGCATATCAGGCTCATTTAAAAGCAACCTAGCAGAAGGATTAAGGGTTTTTGAGATCTATATGGGCTATCTTGAGGTAGTGGATGTTGAGAAGATATTGAAGGAGTCGGGGATTGATGATAAAACGATCTTCTATGGCCTTGAAGATATAGTGACGGACAATTTTATCTGGAAGATTTATTCCACGATCAAGAAACTCACTCCTGCTTTCGTTCAATTCTATAAACTCCCGCCCCACAAGCTGCACGGGGTTCTTTCGCGGATCGAAATGTAATATTAATTGCCATGTGGTCTCAGGCGATTCTTTTTCTGACCCGATATCCAATAGCGGAAAAATCGTAATTCGAAAAGGAAAGATTTATAATGTATAATAAGGTAGTCCGTTAAGAAAACTAGTCTACTATAGTTTTTTATGGTGATTTCGTTCAATAAAGGAGGACAAATAAATGGTATTAGACTTAACCATGAGTATGGCTATACTGGCACTCCTGGGAGCGCTTGCTACTATTGCGGGATGCCTTGAGGATTTAGAATCCGATGTGGGCTCCCAGAGCAATCCGAACTCACAGGTGCAGTTGGCCCCTCAGATGAATTTTTTGCATAGGATATACAACAAAGCGATTTCAGGCGAGCCGATCAGCAACGGTCTTTCGGCTGTTACCGGCGGTGTAATAACAAACGTACTTTTAAGCGCCAAGTTCTATCCACTGACTGCGATAGTAATAGGGGCGTTCATTGCAGCGGTAATATACGGCATTTTTGCAACAACGGCATTCGCCGGCAGGATAGCGAGCCAGAGCAGGTTCAAGCAGCCGCTGTACATGGATATTATGAGATACACAACGCCCTCGATCATAGGGCATAATTTCATCGTTTGTTTCTGCCTCGTCGCAATATCATATATCCAGTATGCCATACTTGGTTACCCATTCTCCATACCGTTCCTGGCATTGATATGGGGTATTTCAGTTGGCGCAATCGGCTCTTCCGTAGGTGATGTGCACTACGGCGGCGAGCGGGAATTCCAGAACCGTGAGTTCGGATGCGGTCTTAATACAGCGCTTTCAGGGCGCATTGTACGAAAAGCCGAATCTGGGCTGAGGACCAGTCTCGATAACGTCTGGTTCTGCGCTAAGTTCGGAGGACCAGCAACGGGGATAGGTCTGGGTCTCACCGTGTTCTTTTCAAGCTGGCCCACGACCATCTGGGGATATACATGGACAGCGATGCTGGTAGGCGTTATTATACTGGCTGTTATGACAATTATGAACCGGCTTGTGGAAATTAATGTGAAGAACGCATATGGCCCGTATAAATTAGAAAAGAATGAAAAGGAGGCTGGGGCATAATGGTTTTTCTTGATCCAACCACGATTATAGATATACTTCTGATTGGTTTGAGCGGCACTCTCATCTGCCTTGCCGTTCACTTCATTCCTGTAGGCGGCGCGCCTGCGGCAATGGCCCAGGCGACCGGAATTGGTACGGGGACTGTGGAACTGGCAGCAGGTTCAGGTCTTGTTGGCCTGATAACATCAAGTTATATGTACGCTTATGAACCTTCCGCATCAATGGCATTAGTAATGGCTGCGGGAGCAATGGGTGCTGCGATAATGCTTGCAAGCACGATGCTTGCGGGCGGTCTAATATATGCATACGGAGTAGCTGTACCCTTTGCATCAGCCCAGGTCAAAAAAGACCCGATAACGGGGGAGCGCCAGGACATTTATGTATCCAAAGGGACGCAGGGACAGGGTATACCGACAATATGCTTCGTAAGCGGTATTGTAGGGGCTGGACTCGGAGGGGCAGGTGGAGGACTGATCTACTTCGTCCTGATGGGGTATTACACACCGTTGATCGCCACCAGCGCCGCTGCTGTGGCAGGCGTGTTCACCATGGGTGTTTTCTATGTTAATTCCGTTATCCCATCCTACGGCGTGGGCGGAACGATCGAAGGAGTCCATGACCCCAAGTTCAGGCGCGTGGTTCCCAAGGACGTTTTCACAAGTATTGTTGTCAGCATGCTTTGCGGCGTTGTGGCAATATTGATCGCAGGAGGGATGACAGCATGAGCGATATAAAGGAAATATCCCCGAACACACTGGTGTTATTCGGAATAATCGGAGGGCTGGTTGGAATATATATATCGCCTCTTTTTCCGCCATATACTTCGATATTCGGAGCGCTTGGAGCAATATGCGCGGTTATATGGAGTGCTGAAGCAGTGAGACGCGTTGCCAAGTACGGTCTGGGAACAGGCGTGCCTTCTATAGGACAGATAGCTATGGGTATGGGCATCATTGCAGCCATGTTCGGTCTTGCCATAATGAAGTCCGTGACCAAAGATCCGCGTGGTATATATGCAGGTCCTATACTGGCATTAATAACCGCATCAATAATCGGATTTGTGATAGGCTGGTTCGCCCAGCATGTAATAAAAATGAAGATTCCGGTCATGATCCGCTGTATGACTGAAATTGCAGCGGCAGGCGCAATAATCATCATAGGTTTTAGCGCCGCAGTTGCAGGAAACTACGATTTCGTGGGAAGCCTGATCCCCAAAGTGTTTGATAACGGCGTCATCCTTGCCGTTTTCTGGGTAGGAGCAGTGGCAATGCTTCATCCATTCAATGCCTGTCTCGGACCTGATGAGAAACAGAAAAGATTGCTGTATCTTGCAGGTTCCACAGGAGCTATCACGATGGCCCTTATGGGTATAGCTGCAACCATGACCCTCGGCGCGATGGGAGCAGTCACATTGATTGCGGGAATAATCCTGTGGCTTATCTTTTACAAGAAATTCTGGGATGAAGTCTATAATGACGCTGCGGCGGTAGTCGGAACTGGATTGATTCCAAAGACGGAGGCATAACATGAGTCACATAAGAGTAGCTCCGGAACTGCACCTGATATTAAACCCGACAACAGGTGTGATCGCAGAAGAACGGGAAGACGTTGTGGAATATTCACTGGACGGAGTGAAAACACAACTGGACGAGCTTGATAAAGTCGTAACAGACATGATGAACCAGCTCGACCCCAAAGCACCGCTCTTGAACATGTTCCCAGGACGAGAAAATGCTTCATATAACGCCGGGATCGTGACAAATGCATTCTACGGAGCAGTAATAGGGTTCATTGTATCCTTTTTACTGCTGATCCTCTTTAAGGTCGCGAAAGTTTCGACGGGAGGCATGTAAATGGCAAATAAAGTTAAACCCGCAGCAGGATGGCCTGTTGTTAAGGGAGAATACGAAGCCGGGAATCCTGAAAACCCCGTAGCAGTAACCACATGCGGATCGCATCTCAAAGGTGCTGCACAGCTCGCTGCCGGTGCCTCGATAACAGGCCCCCATAAGACAGAGAACCTCGGGATAGAAAAAATAGTGGCCAACATTATCTCAAATCCCAACATTCGCTTCCTGCTCGTCACAGGGGCTGAAGTCAAGGGACATATATCCGGTGAAGCTATCGTAATGATCCATAAAAACGGTGTCAAGGATAGCAGGATTGTGGGGTCCACAGGAGCCATACCCTATATTGAAAACCTGCCGGATGATGCGATAAAGAGATTCCAGGCACAGATCCAGATTGTGGAAATGATAGGTACCGAGGACGAGGGTGCGATCATTGCAAAGATCAAGGAACTCGCAGCAAAAGACCCCGGTGCATTTGAAGGCGAGCCAATGATCATCCAGGTCGGGGCAAAGGAAGAGGTCGCAGAAGTAGGCGGCGTTAAACCCATGTCTGCCGAGATAGCCACTGTACAGGCAAGGATAAAGGGAATCCAGGCGCAGACAATCGATATAGGCAACATGAACAAACTGATGGCCGGCATCTACTCAGGAAAAATAGAAGGCATAATGATTGGCCTGGTAGTGGGATTAACAATACTTGGCATAACAATATTCGGAGGTGGTGCTTAAAATGGCTGAGAAAGAATACGAATACGGTAAGGGCGTACCAACGGTAATAGCCCCTTCAATGGCAGCTATCGAATCAATGGTGGAAGACATCCGATACAGGGGTCAGCTCATTGCAAGAAACCAGAAACTTGAATCAGGAGTCGGAGCAACAGTCGCAATAGGATTTTCAATTGGTTTTGTGGTTGTTATGCTGGCGGTACTGGTTCCGGCATTGAGGTGATAAAATGGCAGAGAAAGTCCCGACAGTAATAGTAGATCCTGAGGACTACAAGAAATTACTGGATAAATTGAATGAGATAGAGGAAAAGATTGAGTTCACCAATTCAGAAATTCACCAGAGATACGGGAAAAAACTCGGAAGAGATATTGGGATTCTGTATGGAATATGCGCTACGCTGATGATAGTAATGGTATACCTGTTGCTGCTCCTCTCACCAGTGCTTCCAAGATTGCAGGCATTCATGCAGAACTTACTGTTTAAATGAGGTGCTAAGATGTTTAGATATGATAAGAAACAAGAAGTGTTTGAATTCGGCAAGATAAAGGTTGGCGGACAGCCGGGAGAATACCCGACAGTGCTGGTCAGTACAATGTTTTACCTGAAACATAAGATCGTGACTGATGAGGATAAGGGTGTTTTTGATAAAGCGGCAGCTGAAAAACTGTGGAATACACAGGAAGTTATGGGGGATAAGACCGGTCTCCCTTATTTCAATCAGCTCGTGGGCGAGACGCCTGAAGCGATCAAAAAATACATCGACTGGTTCGTGGATATTTGTGATGACGTACCATTCCTTGTCGACTCATCCGATGGGCACACAAGGGCAGCGGCTGCAAAGTATGCCAGAGAGATAGGGGTCGAGAAGCGGGCCATACACAATTCCATAAATGCCAGCATAGGTGCTGAGGAAATCAAGGCCCTCAAAGAAAGCAAGCTCACTTCTGCCATCGTACTTGCATTCAACGCCACAAACCCGAGCGTGGAAGGCAAACTGGAAATCCTTGAGAAAGGTGGCACAGGGCAGACAAAAGGCATGCTTGAAGTGGCAAAGGACGTTGGAATCACAAGACCTCTCGTGGATGTGGCAGCTACGCCCCTTGGAGCAGGAGCTGGAGCTACCATAAGATCCGTTCTTGCGATCAAGGGCAGACTTGGTCTTCCAGTGGGAGGCGGGTTCCACAACATGGCATCTGCGTGGGACTGGATGAAGAAATTCAGGAAAGAAGACCCTGATGCAAAGGCAGAGTCATGGCCGCCGGTTGATATAGGCACAAACCTGGTGGCACAGATAATGGGCGCGAATTTCCTGCTATATGGCCCAATAGAGAACGTAAAGCGTGTGTTCCCTGCAGTGGCGATGGTCGACATAATGCTGGCAGAGACAGCAAAAGACCTTGGCTTGGAAGTGCTTGCAGAAGTTCACCCCATAAAGAAATTGGTGTAAGGTTACACCGATTTTTTTCTTTTTTTTTAAATAAAAGATTTTATAAAAAAATTATCAGGAGTTGCATTTTAATGCGGTCTCCTGATCACATATTTCTAATGAGCCCGTGCGGCCATTGGCACAGAATACATCCACAGCGCTATTACCCCGAACATCAGTATCAGGAGTATATACGGCAGCACTGAAGCCTTTGAACCGGGATTATTCAATGAGATCCTGTATGCTGTATAAACCGAACCCAGAATTCCAAGTAATGTAAGGATATACTGGATAACCTGTATAGTCGGCATATTCAGGATGGACAGGTCCCCGGTCAAATTCATTCCGACAAGCGATGCAGATGTGTATATCACAGAGAGCCCTTCTCCCAGGAAATGTTTTGCATTATGTGCCAGATGGATTCCCAATCCCAGGGGAATGAGGGCGTAGCCATATCGCACGAAGTTTGAAAGCATCGTTTTCTCCGGAAAACTTTCAGATGCAAGGTTTAATTCGGCAGTCTGGTCAGGTATCATGCCCGGCACTCCGATCTTATCAGGGATTTGTGTGGATATGAAGCTTGAGATAAGCATTAGCACAACGGGTACGAGCATGGCTCCCGCAAAAATCACAGTCCATGCAATAGTAAAGTCTGTAATGCCGGTTGTACTCTCAAACCACTTCATGAACGGTTCCCATACTTCAAGCATGACAACAGTCTGGCTTACAACTATCCCGATAAGTGCAGTTGCAAGGAAAGAATCCTCAAATCTTGGTTTCTTGATGAACCAGAGTTCGCTCGTGGGAGGTCGCGGCGTTATCCTGATAGCGTCGTGGGAACAGGTCTTGATACAGTTTGAGCAGAAGTTGCAGAACCGGTTGGAATCCATTGTCCGGGGATATTCGAACATCGAACAGCCTTGCACTTTTTCTGTTCCTTTGTAACACGTCGGGTCCCTGCATGTCTTGCATATCGCGCTGTCAGTTCTTATTTCAAGGGCTGAAACCATGGAGTAATTGCTTGAAAGCCCGCCAAGGAAACAGAGGTAGCGGCACCAGGCCCTTTTCTCAAAAACCGCTCCCATCAGGACCACGCCTGCAAATACAAAAAGCAATAGATAACCAGTATTTGTGGGTGATTCCACAATCCCGAATACAGTATCCAGCCATGTAATTATTAGAAAAGCGATTATGATGACCCAGACACCGTATTTCTGGAGGAATTTTGGCACTTTCTTATGCAATCCAACATTTTTCTGCATCTCATCGCTCACTCTTGACATCGGGCATACCGAGCACCAGAACCTCCCGAAGAGCAGGAACAGAATGGGCAGAAGTGGCCACAGGAAGATCCAGACCATGACGGAGCCGAAATTGTATGAGGTTTCGACATTTCCGAAAAAGAGCTGAAGGAGTATAATGCCGAAAACTATCATTGTAGGCAGCACAAAGATAAGAGGGTACCAGCGGCTTTTTAGAAGAGCTTTCAGAGGAGCATAGTTCAGGAAATTTATTTTCCGGAGTCTTTCCTTATTTGAAGCGAAAAACCCTGCAACTCCAATAATGCCAAGAAGAGATATGATAGCATACCAGTTTACGCCCCCTGAATGTGTATCAGAAGCATCCGCAGCGTGCTGGTCGTCCATATTCATTCCTGCATGGTCGCCCATATCCATGGGGGCGGATGCACCTGCTTGTAAGGTGAATACTGTTGATAGCAGTATCACACATAAAAAACCCATCGTTTTTTTATTCATTATTATTTTTCCTCCGACTTTACATCAGTTGTAAAGTTGAACCTCTTTGGTCTTTGACGGTATATAATGATTGTGGATAAAAGTATCTCAAATATAAAGTGAATGAGAAAATATATACGCAGAAAAACTGTTAGAGCGCAGTAATTCTTACAAAGAATTTTGATCAAAATGGACATATTCTCAATTATTCTGACCATAATCGGTCTTATTCTATTCGAGACCATAAGCAGCATCGACAATGCAGTAATTAATGCCGAAGTGCTCTCAACGATGTCACTACGTGCACGAAAATGGTTCCTTTTCTACGGATTGCTTTTTGCGGTTTTTGTCATAAGAGGCATGCTGCCATGGCTTATCGTATGGGGGACAAATCCTGCTCTCGGTCCTGTCGGCGCCCTGACAGCCACCTTCAGCCAGGACCCAAGAGTAAAGGAGGTCATTGAGGAGTCAGCGCCCTTCTTACTGGTTGGAGGAGGGGTTTTCCTCATATTCCTATTTTTTCACTGGCTTTTCATTGAGGCGAAGAACTACGGGCTGCGTGGCGAGAGATTTTTCCACCAGCACGGTGTTTGGTTCTTTGCCATAGTCTCCATAATTCTCACTTTAATTGTCTGGTTTTCATTAAAGCAGCACCCTTTCATGGCCTTCGGTGCAGTGATGGGCTCGACTGCATTTTTCATAACACACGGGTTCAAGCAGAACGCAGAGGCTCACGAGCAGGAGCTTATGGGTGGAACAAGTATGAGTGACCTGAGCAAGATCCTGTACCTTGAGGTGATCGATGCCACGTTCTCTATTGACGGCGTGGTAGGAGCATTTGCATTCACTCTTTCTGTCCCCCTGATCCTCATCGGTAACGGCATGGGAGCCTATGTGGTGAGACAGCTCACGGTCAGCAATATTGAACGGGTCAAGAGATACATCTACCTGAAAAACGGGGCTATGTACTCCATATTTTTCCTGGGGATAATAATGGTGCTGGATAGCTTCGGATACAAGGTCCCGCAATGGGTGTCGCCGGTGATAACGATCGGCGTTGTGGGGTATTTCTTCTATAAATCCAGACAGTGTTTATAAATCCTTAGGATGATATAAGATCGTGAAATGATGAAAGCAATTCTGTTCGATCCATTTTCCGGGGCATCAGGTGACATGACCATTGCCGCCCTCATTGACCTTGGAGCGAATGCGGGACGGGTTAAGGAGGCCATGGAATTGTCGGCTGAGGTTGAAGTCGAGGTTTCAAAGACCGCAAAAAAAGGGATCGGGGCACTTGCTGTCAAAGTGTCCGCGAAAAAAGAAAATAGTTTGAGTTTTTCAGATATAATTGAGCGCATTAGAGCCTTGAGTTTTCCTGATGAAATTATTTCAGATGCGATCTCAGTTTTTAACATTCTCGGAAAAGCCGAGGCAAAGGTCCACGGCTCAAGTCTTGAAAATCTGCATTTCCATGAACTCGGGCAGGAAGATGCGATCGCGGACATTGTTGGAGCATGTATGGCTTTTCACGACCTGGGATTGAAAAATCACAGGATTTATTGTACACCAATTTCAGCTGGCAGTGGTTTCGTTGAGTTCTCGCATGGAAAATTCCCGGTACCAGCACCTGCGGTAATGGAGATATTAAAAGAATATTCGCTGCCATGGCAATCGGGCCCGGTCGAAGGGGAACTGCTGACACCCACGGGCGCAGCGCTGCTTGCGCATTTCGTAAATGAAAAAGGTGCATGCCCCCCGATGAGAACTGAACGTATCGGCTATGGAGCGGGAAGCAAAGATACAGTTATTCCCAATGTGTTGCGGATAATTGCAGGTGAGATAGACGATGCCCTAATATCAGACAGAATAGAGGTACTTGAGACCAACGTCGACGATGTCACAGGCCAGGTGCTCGGCAATCTTATTGAGGAGCTGTTGAAAGCCGGCGCGCTGGATGTATCCATAATACCTGCTACCATGAAAAAAGGACGGAGCGGCCACATAATCCAGGTAATTGTGAAACCAGAGGATTCGGGGACTCTCGCAAGGAAAATAATTGAGGAAACAGGTTCTCTCGGGGTAAGGATTATCCCGATAAAACACAGGCTGATTGCACAGAGGGAAATGGGAAAGGTGAACATTACAATAAACAGCAGGGTTTTTTCAGTCGCTATCAAAATTGCAAGAGATTTACATGGTGTCCTGCTGAATATCTCTGCTGAGTTCGAGGATTGCAGGAAAGCATCGAAGGGCTCAGGAATTCCTTTAAGGGACGTTATTCGGCTGGCGGAGCAGGAGGCACGCCGGGTTTTTTCCTGAGCTCCCTTCTGATATCCATCCTGAATGTCCAATCATCCCGCCTGTACTTATCTGATAATTCATTCGCCATTTCCACTTCACTCCCGGTCAACGTGCCATCCATAGAGATTATCCCGAGAGCTTTTTCAAAACCTTTCATGAGGACTTTTTTCACACCCGCCATGTCCGTTATGCGCATTTCCCGCAAAGTTATCATTCCATCTCTTGCGTGCTCCACGGGACGAAGGTTCTTTGTCGGGTTTTTAAGGATTTTATCCATTAGCTCAAAATCAAAATCCAGCAAGAGGCTGCCATTGATCAAGACCGCACCTCCAAGGCGTCCCTGTGCATTCCCTGAGATTTTCTTGCCTCTTGAATAGACAGCATTCCGGGCAGGTTCGAGTTCGCCTCCAGGACCAAGGGTCGCAAGGGCCAGGACCACACCATTGAGGACCTTATTATATGCATCCTGGATATCTCGTGGTATGACTCCTTCCTCCCTGCCTATCACAGAATAAAGTATCTGGTCCTCATCGCAAAAACCGCACCCACCTCCCAGAATTCGCCGTACAATACCGATGCCGCTGGCGCCGCAGAAACCGGTGTTTATCTCGTCCTCAACACATTGATGGTACCCAAGATATACAACGGGCGAGCGCACCCGCCAGAAAAGTATAGTTTCGGGAGATGAGCCGGCGCCTACATGCCTGCCTATCGACTCAAAAAGAGCTGCGCTGTAGAAGCCGTCAATTTTATCAACGTCTATGAAACGCCAGGTTTTTTGAATCATAGAGGACGCTGAAGTCAAGTATCACTTAGCAGTAACAAATGGCTATTTATCTTTTCAGCGGTCTTGTAGGCATCATGAATAGTAGATACCCATAATAGAAGATATCCCGCACTTGACACCAGAATAGGTCCTATGATATGACCGCTCTGTGTCAGGAATACCCATATGGAAGCAAAAATTATTCCGATTATAATAAAACCTATTCCTTTTCTTAATTCTCCATTATAAATCTGTCCCAGGCCCGGGAAAATAAATGATGCGATCACTGCGAATATTGGACTCTTCTTTTTAACAATAGTTTTATCCTTCATAAATTACCCCTTACGTAGACTATCTTTATTTTCTCCTCTTTGTATAACTATCCATATTAACCGGATAAATCGTTGACAGCTTTCCGGCCCAAATCGCCAATAGGTGCTAGCTTTCAGCAGTTTCTGCTTAACTTGATGCGAACCCGGATTAAGAAGTTGGTTTAAGTCAGTTATTTCAGTCTTCTTCGGTGTCAGCGATTTCTTTCAGATTATTCCCCTGCACTTTATTGCCCTTCCTTTCGGCCTTCGCACCGGCCTGTGATGCAAACACATTCAATAGGTCGGTCAATTTCTCGTACTGTGCTGTCTCTATATGTGAATACCGAAGCGGTTTTTTATGCTTCCGTGTCTCCTTTTTAAGCTTTTTGTAAAGGTCATCGGAGAGCGATGTAAGTTTTTCATCCGTGGTTCCTTCAATGAGCATCACTCCTGCTGCGCCGTATTCAAAAGCAGCATTGACAACATCGGCATCCAGTACGTGGATGGATGGCACGCTCACAAACCTGATAAGAGATGAATACTGCTTGCGGTTGACCCCTGCAATATCCGCGGCCGCGTATGCAAAAGGATCGATAAAAACGATCACACCCGTTCCTTCGCTCAATATCCCTTTTAGCTGCGCTTTCAACTGGTTGCGCGTAAAATTCCTCAGCTCAATGCCTTTTATCGGGCACGCCGGGACGCAGGTGCCACAACCGGTGCATGCCAGCGGCGAGAGGACCGCTTTTCCCCTTTCAAGGCTGAGAGCATTATAAGGGCAGGCTTTCACGCAATCTCCGCAGCCGTTGCACTCCAAAATCATTGGTTTTTCAGGCGGGATGAGTATAATGCCCTTCCCGAGGAACTGCCCGACTTTATGCGCCGCACTCATGCCTTCGGTCACGGAATCATGGATATCCTTCGGGCCAAGAACACAGCCTGCCGCGAACACAGACTGGTTCAATGTATTAACAGGGTCAAGCTTGACATGCTTTTCCTCTATGAACCCGTCATCTCCAAGGGGCACACCAAGCTTATCGGCAAGCTCCTTAGTACCCGCGGACGGAATAAGCGCGGGACACAGCACTACCATGTCAAAGATCTCCCGCCCTTTTCGGCCCAGATTCGTATCTTCATACTGCACCATGAGCGTACTATCGGGTTTTGGGATGATTTCGGAGACTTTCCCGCGCACATAGTTGACACCCTTTTGCGCCGTATGGTAATAGAATTCCTCAAATCTTCTTCCCGCAGACCTCATATCTATATAGAATATCCATGCCTCTGCATCACCTTTCATTTTCTTGACGAGCTGTGCCTGTTTCTGCGAATAGATACAGCATACCTTGGAGCAATGTTTTCTCCCTCTGCCTGTAAAATCACGGCTCCCGGCACACAACACAAAAGCCACCCGATTGGGGAATGTCCCATCTGCTTTCTGAAGTCTCATCCCGGTTTTGCTCCTTGCCGAGAGCATCTCCTCAAATTCAACTGCTGTAAGGAGATTTGGGGCAGGGTAGTTGTACTCTTCTATGAAAGATGGATCAATAGGCTCAAAACCCGTGGCCATAGTGACAGCCCCGACCGAAATTATGCTCTTTTCTTCCTTTGCTTCGAGGTTGACAGCGTCGCGTGGGCATACTTCTACACAGGCTCTGCAGTTCTTGCATTTAGACATATCGATCACGTACGCCTGTGGGATCGCCTGGGCAAAGGGCAGGAATATGGCGCCTGTAGGGCATTTCCTGGCGCATGCTCCGCAGGAGATGCATTTTTTAATATCCACATATCTGGGGCTGTGTTTGAGTGTAATCGAGTAATCACCCGGGCTTCCGCTGACATCCCCAACTTCCGTCTGCGTGAACATGGTGATATTTGGATGATTGCGCACGGCCACCATTTTTGGCGTGAGTATACACTGGGAACAATCAAGTGTGGGGAAGGTCTTGGATAATCCGATCATGTGCCCCCCAAGGAAAGGTTGCTTTTCTATAAGTATCACTTCATGGGAATCTGCGAGTTCAAGGGATGTGGTTATCCCCGCAATTCCCCCACCAATGACTAATGTCCTGTCCACAAGTTTTTTCTCAAGCGGCACAAGCGATTCCAATGATCCCATGCGGGCTACGGCACCTTTTATCAATCCCCTGACCTTTGGGTTGATTCCGTCTTTCTCATGCACCCAGCTTGCCTGTTCGCGTATGTTCGTGATCTCAAGGAGAGTGGGGTTGAGCCCCGCTTTTTTTACCATGCTTCTGAATGTTTCAAGATGCAGTTTGGGTGAGCATGAACCGATTACAACGCGGTCGACCTTTCCTTTCTCGATGTCGTTTTTTATTTTCTCCTGTCCCTGGCTGCTGCACAGGTAATCCTGGATATTCACTACTGTATCCTTATTTTCTTTCAGGCTTTCCGCTACGGCCTGAAGGTCAACCACATCGCCGATATTACCACCGCATCTGCAAAGGTATACGCCAATTTTCTTGGGCGCAGGTTCTTTCTCGGGAAGCGACTCTGGAACTGGTTCGTTTTCTGCCATCGTTACCTCCCTATCTTAGCGATCAGTTTTTCAGCAGAGACAAGATGTTTTTTCAATCCGAGCTCCTCCGGAGTAAGGCCCATGGCAAGGCCAATGAGTTGCGTGAAATAAATAACAGGAAGTTCTATCTTGATATCATATTTGGATTCTACTGCCTTTTGTTTGGCATCAAGCTGGAGGTGGCACATCGGGCACGTCACTACCATGCAGTCAGCCCCCGACTCTTTCGCCATGAGCAGCAGATCTTTTGCCAGACACAGAGCCAAATCTTCGTTAGTAATGAGAATGGGGCCGCCGCAACACTTCGTTTTGTAATAGTATTTTACCGGCTCTGCGCCCAGGGCCGAAAGGAGATTATCCAGCGATTTTGGGTTCTCAGGGCTATCGAACCTGTTCTCGGGGCGAGTGAGAAGGCAGCCGTAGTAAGGTACAGCTTTTATCTTCAGCGGGTGCTTGACGTGTTCAGAGAGTTTCGTGAGGCCGAAATCTTTCACTACCACTTCAAGAAGGTGCTTTGGTTTCGTGTTCCCTTCGTATTTGGTCATGAGGGCTTCGTTGACTTTATTTTTCAGAGAGCTGTCTTCAAATGCGGTGTTCGCACGCATAAGGTTAGAGTAGCAGAGATTGCACGGGGTTGCTATATCGAGACCTTTTGCCGCTGCCAGGGTTCTTGCCGAGAGTGCAACTCTCGTGTTCCAGTCGTCCACGTGCAGGGCTCCGCAGCAGTTCCAGTTCTTGATCTCTTCAAGCTCAATACCGAGCCGCTTGAACACGATTGCCACAGACATGCGATAATCTACGGCCGTTCCATGCTGCGCGCACCCCGGATAATAAGAATATTTCATTTCTCCGGCCCCTCATTGCTTTTTTGTTTTTCAGGTTTTTCCTTGTTTTCCCCAGGCGGCGTACCGGGATCAAAAATACCCTCCAATTCGCGTGTATCATCCATTTTATCGATGACCAACGGGAGCTTTCCTTTTGAGATCAGGGCGAGACCGAAAGGAGCCTGTTTTATCATCCCGGGGTCGGACAGGCTGTATTTCGAGATCAACAGGAATTCCGATGCCCTTCCATTTTTCTTCACCACGTCCGAGAAAACTTGATCGAATTTCGCGTTCTTGTTCCTTATGCCTTCCGCCACGGCTATGGGCTTTAACATCTCCATGAGTTCGGTGGGACGTATCCCTCTCGGACAGCGAACCGAGCATGAAAAGCATGTAGTACAGATCCATATAGTGTTGCTGTTGAGCACATCCTTCTTGAGACCGAGCTGAACCATGCGGACAAGTTGCCGCGGCGTGTAATCCATTTCGTGGCTTACAGGACATGAACCTGCGCATATCCCGCACTGCATACATGTGGGAATTTTTTCACCGATCGGTGTTTTCAAAATAAGGTCGCGGAAAGCCAGGTCTCTGGATTCGGGCTGGATAGTTTCCTTTTTCATTTGTCCCTCGGGGGAAATCTCATGAAGATTTTATCATACTTAAATTCTATGGTGTCATCTTTATTGTTCGTAATTTTACGAACATGGTATGTATGATTACCAATCATTAAATAATTTGTGGTTAAAAAGATATTGTATTTTCAAAAAGATATTTATTCATCCATTGTAAGGAATGAGTCTCAGCCACTCCTTGAAGTTAATCGAAATGTTTAATAGACAGAAAACACCCTACAATTCCAGTGATACTGGTATGTGCACTCGGTGGGATACCTGGTGATATTGCTCCACATATCCGTATTAGCATTCTGAGATAAGAAAGATAATATTATCCTAGAACATTACGGAAGGTCATGAAGATCATAATCTCTATCGGTGGGTCAGTACTTGCACGTGACTTGAAGCCAGAAAATTTTAAAAGTTATGCAAATGTGATAAAGGAGATCTCAAAGAAGAATACGGTATTTATCGTCACAGGTGGAGGCCGGGCAGCGAGGGAGTATATTGAAGTTGCAAGGGGGCTTGATGCCGACGAGGCGACCTGCGATGTGATAGGAATAGAGATGACTCGCCTGAATGCCCGGCTGCTCATCGCTGCGCTGGGCGATGCCGCATACTACGAGCCTCCCCCGAACTATAAGGAGGCAAAGAACGCAGGTCTTTCGGGCAAGATCGTTGTCATGGGGGGTGTAACACCCGGACAGACAACGGACGCGGTTTCTGCTGTCCTTGCTGAATATGTGGCGGCTGACCTTCTCATCAATGCCACGTCAATCGATGGCGTATATACGAGCGATCCAAAGAAGAACAAGGATGCACAGAAATTCGAACGAATGACACCGAAGCAATTGATCGAGGTAGTGATGAAGACCGAGATGATCGCAGGGGCGAATTCGCCGATCGATCTTCTGGCTGCAAAGATAATAGAGCGAAGCAATATTAAAACGATCGTCCTGAACGGAGAAAATCCCCAGAATATCCAGGATGCGGTCAGCGGAAAGCACGGCGGCACAGTAATTGGGAAATAGCTTTTACAGGATATTCCTTATCGCGGTGAATCCTGTTTCGAGAGCGGTCTTGAGGATTTCAAGCGGATTGGTGATGTGGAGGTAATGTACCATGATCGGTATCGCCACAAAAGTCCCGATCATGCTGCCGAGGTTGGCAAAACCCGCCACAAGTATGATACGGAATAACCTGTTTTGCATTAATTCTTTCATGGTTTCAGCTTTCATTATATTCTTGAAATCCTCGGTCGTGGGGGGACGGAAATGTGCTTCCACTATCCCGGCAAGCCAACCCACGGCTAAAAAAGGATGAAGGAATCCGAACCACGCCAGGCCCAGCGCGGTCAAGGCTGAAAATGGATGGCCTCTCGCGATTATAACTCCAACTGCTGAGAGCACGCCCTGCGTGATAAACAGAACCAGCATCGCTGTCAAAAGAACGGATAGGGAAATCCCGCCTGAGTATATCAAAAGTGCCAGCATTCCCACAACCATCGCTATGACCGCGACCGTTGCGGCCTTAAACCAGCTGAACCTTTTTTTCGGGAGGGTCATCATTTCTTCGATCGGAGGAATGGTTTGAGGCGCATCAAGGTACTTCTGGATGCCCTCCCTGTGACCTGCGCCTACGATCGCCACAACCGTACCTTCACCTGATATTTCGATCAGGTTTTTTGCCATTATGGCATTTCTCTCATCCAGTAGAACCGAGGCCGCGCTTGGTGCCAGCTTCCTTAATTCGGAAATTAACTGGGTGACGACATCCTCGTCTGTTACGGTCTCGATATCTATTTCTTCGGTACCTATTCCAAGCGATGCCCCGATGAGAGAGCCAAAGAGTTTCAGTTTTTCAAAGAACGACATTTTGTTCCAGAAACGCCCGAGCGTGATCTGGATATCCCTGTCTATGAGCGCCACACGCACGCCTTTTTTTTCAGCGATGTCGATAGCAGACATCATCTCAGCGCCGGGCTTGACCCCTGTGTCAGCACCTATTTTTTTCTGGACATAGGCGAGAAGCCAGTGGAGCAGGAAGTAATAGAACTTCCCGCCGCTGAGTAGTTCTTTAACATTTATTTCCTTGACCTCTTCCTCCCCTTTTAATGCCTGGTACCTTGCTTTATCCAGTTCAACCGCCACTATGTCCGGCTTTTCCCTCTCTATCACTTCATTGACAAGTGCCACGCTCTTTTCAGAAACATGGGCTGTTCCCACCAGTATTATTTTATGGGGGGACAGCGCTTCCGGATTCTTATAATTGAAATTATAGCTCACTGCATAGGCGCCGTTATTCATGTTATTCCAGTAATTGCACAGCCCTCAAAAGGTCTGTTCTTGATACAATGCCAACGATCTTCTCATCTTTTTCAACTATTATACGACCGATGTTATTCACAGTCATAAGTTTTAATGCGGTTACAGCTTCTTCATCTTCCTTAAGGCTGATAATATTTTTCGTCATAACCTGTGAAACCTTAACAATCTTTCGGTCTTCTTTGGGGACTCTCAACACATCGGAAAAAGTCACTATGCCTTTCACGTGACCATCGTCAACGACCGGGTAGCCCATGTGTTTGTATCTGAACATATATTCCACAAGCTCTTCAACAGAAAATCCAGAAGGTATGGTCTGAACATCTGTTGACATGATGTCTTTTATCTTGACGCCTTCGAGTATTACATTTATCTCTGTAGATTTTTCTTCCTCTGAGGCGCCGATGTAAATAAAGAATGCGATGAGAATAAACCATAAACCTCCAGGGACGAATAAGCCGAAGATTCCCATGAATATGGCGAACATCTTACCAATTCCGGCTGCCGACCGCGTAGCCCTGATATAAGACATCCTTTCAGCAAGCCATGCTCTCAGAACCCTGCCTCCATCCATTGGAAAGGCGGGAAGGAGATTGAAGAAGAAAAGCACAATATTAATATATCCTACAAGCCATACAAGTCTCAGATAACCAATATCAGTCACTTGTATAAATAAATAGGACAGATAGGATTCACCTGTGGGTTTAAAAAGCAAATATAATATTGCAAGCAATATGCCGATAAAAAGGCTGACTCCGGGACCTGCAAGTGCCATCTTCAACTCCGTCTTTGGGTCTCTTGGGATCTCCTCCATAGATGAAACCCCTCCGAAGAGGAAAAGCGTTATACTCTGGATGCCCACCCCATGGCTTTTAGCTATATAGGAATGCCCCAGTTCATGCAATAATACGCAAACGAAAAGCGAGATTGCAGCAATTAAAGAAAGAGAGTACCTGAACCATGCAGGTTCTATATCATTAAAACCAAACCTTGATGGATTGATTGAAAATATCCATGCAAATACAGGCAGGATCAGAAGAAATGTTATATGTAATTTGATGGGTATTCCCATTATTCTCCCTATCTGGATTGAAGTTTTCATGAAATTCCTCCACAGGTTTTAAGTATTCAGTAGTATATTGTCAAATAAATCGTATAGACTTTGTGGAAAGCTGCGAAAAGAATATAAGAGTGCATTTTTATTAGAATAGAGCCCAAATCTGCGATAATGTTATAATGAATAAGATGAGATATATCTTTTAATCAGTTGGTAATACATGGAAAATGCTGAAAATGAAGTGAAGAACCAGGACCTTCTTGGCGGATTAGAAATAACATCCACAAAAGATATCGAGGTTCCAAAACAGTTAATAGAACAGGTCATAGGCCAGGAACATGCCGTGGAAGTTGTAAAGAAGGCGGCTAACCAGCGAAGGCATGTGATGATGCTCGGAACTCCGGGCACAGGTAAATCGATGCTAGCCAAGGCGATGGCCGAATTGCTTCCAAAGGAAGAGTTGCAGGATGTTCTTATATATCACAATCCTGAAGACTCCAACAATCCCAAGATACGTATCGTTCCTGCCGGGAAAGGTAAAGAAATAACCGACGCCCACAAGCTGGAAGCCCAGAAGAGGATGCAGGCCAGGAATATGTTCGTTATGCTTCTTGTTCTTGGAATTGTGGCATATTCATTTTATACCGGGATGCTGCTCTGGGGGATCATTGCGGCTGTTTTGATCGCCATAATGATGCGACAGTTCATGCCTAAAGAAACCATTTTCATTCCCAAACTTCTTGTTTCAAATGCCGGTAAGGAGATAGCACCGTATATCGACGCCACAGGGGCACATGCTGGAGCTCTCCTGGGTGATGTGCGCCATGACCCGTTCCAATCCGGTGGTCTTGAGACCCCGGCCCATGACAGGGTCGAAAGCGGGGCAATCCATAAAGCACACAAAGGTGTCCTGTTCATCGATGAAATAAACACACTGCGTATCGAATCGCAGCAGAATCTCCTCACAGCCCTTCAGGAAAAAGAATTTGCGATCACAGGCCAGTCTGAGAGATCAAGCGGAGCAATGGTAAAAACCGACCCCGTTCCCACAGACTTTATCATGATCGCCGCAGGGAACCTGGATGCCCTCAAAGGCATGCATCCGGCATTGCGTTCCCGTATCAAGGGATACGGCTATGAGATATACATGAGCGATACGATGGAAGATACTCCCGAGAACAGGCAGAAGCTTGTTCGTTTCGTTGCGCAAGAAGTGGTGAAGGATGGTAAAATTCCACATTTTGACAGGGGCGCTGTCGAAGAGATCCTCAGGGAAGCGAGGCGCAGGGCGGGCAGGAAAGGACATCTCACCCTAAAGCTCAGGGACCTCGGCGGGCTTGTGCGCGTGGCCGGGGATATAGCCCACGGTGAAAAGGCGCAGATCACGACGGCCCAACATGTATTGAAAGCAAAAAGCATTGCACGCTCGGTCGAACAGCAGCTTGCGCACCAGTATCTTGAACGCAGGAAAGATTACAGGCTGTTCGTGAAGGAAGGTGCGCAGATAGGCCGGGTCAACGGTCTTGCCGTGATGGGTGAGGATTCGGGAATAGTGCTTCCCATAATAGCTGAGGTCACGCCCACCCAGTCTATATCCGAAGGCCACATTATCGCCACTGGCATGCTTAAGAACATTGCAAAGGAAGCTGTCCAGAATGTTTCCGCGCTGATCAAGAAAACCACGGGCAAGGATATATCGAGTATGGATGTGCACATCCAGTTCGTGGGCACGTATGAAGGAGTGGAAGGCGATTCGGCCAGCATATCCATAGCTACCGCGGTTCTTTCCGCTATCCAGGGAATACCGGTGGATCAGAGCGTAGCCATGACAGGATCGCTCTCTGTCAGGGGTGATGTGCTGCCAGTGGGTGGTGTCACCTACAAGATCGAAGCAGCAGCCCAGGCAGGGATAAAGACTGTGATAATTCCAAAATCTAACATGGGCGATGTGCTCATTGAGGATGAATTCAAGGATATAATCAAGATCATCCCGGTGACGAATATTGAGGAGGTACTGGAATACAGCCTCGTGGGCGTAGAAAAGGAAGGTTTTATCTCCACGCTTAAGAAACTTGCCTCCAGAACCAAATTCAACATAGCCCTGCCGGAAACAAGGCCGGTTACTATCCTGTGAGAGACCCATGGATTTTTACGATACCCGTATTATAAGAAGCGTCTCCACAGCTATTGTTCTGGATAATGGGGAGATCCGGGAGATCACAAATAATTTCTCAAGCGGAGCCGCGGTCAGGGTTCTCTGCGGAGGATCATGGGGCTATGTATCGAAGGATAACCCGGAAGGCCTGGAGGCAGCCCTTGGCTCTGCAAGAAGGCTTGCGGAGGCAGCAAAGAACAAGAGACCGAGAGATGAAATAAATCTCGCACCGGTAGAGAAACCGACATTGCAGAACCTTCCGGAGGTACTGGAGAACCCTGAGGATATTCCCATAGAGAATAAAGTAAAGCTGCTTTTGGAAATTGAAAAAACTGCCCGCATCGAAGGGATAAAAAGCACAAGCGCTGTTTATTCGGAATCGCTTCTGACGGTCGGCTATTCAAATTCAGAAGGGCTGGATTGCGAATACACATTGAACAGGGTGGGCTTTGCCGTGAGCGCGGTTGCCCAGTCAGAAGGGATATATCAGATAGGAAGGGAAAGCAGGTTCGGAGTAATGGGCTTTGAGATCTTTAAAAAGCATGATGCATTTGAGCTTGCGCGAAAAGCGGCCACTACAGCAGTCGAACTTCTCTCTGCATCAACCCCAAAAGGCGGTACATACCCGGTTATCCTTGACCAGGAACTGGCGGGTGTATTCATTCATGAGGCCGTGGGACACGCTGTAGAGGCCGACCATGTTCTGGAGGACAATTCCATACTTGCAGGCAAGATAGGAGAACGGATCGCCTCTCCACTTATAACAGTATATGACGATCCCTCTCTTCATGAGTTCGGCTATTACCCTTTTGATGACGAGGGGGCTAATTCCAGGAGAACAAGCGTGATAGAGAACGGAGTGCTTAAGGCGTATATACATTCAAGGGAAACTGCTGGCAAACTGGGAGGAGAGAGCAGGAATTCCCGTTCCCAGGGCTATGCCCGCCCTATCATAAGGATGAGCAACACCTTCATAGCTCCAGATGGAACAAAATTCGAGGAGATGCTCTCTGAATTAAAGAACGGGATATATCTCATGGGCTCCCGCGGGGGCCAGGTCAATCCCGGCGAGGGAGTGTTCCAGTTCAATGCAGAACGCGGGTTCATGGTCGAGAACGGCGAGATCGCCAGACCGCTGAGGGATGTTTCATTATCGGGGCATACACTTGAGATATTGGATAGCGTGGTCATGATAGGGAACGATCTAGAGATGAACTCTGGAAGATGCGGGAAAGCGGGGCAGCTTGTGCCTGTTAGCGACGGGGCGCCGCATGTGCTTGTAAAGAAAGCTACTGTTGGAGGGAGCGGGTAAGTGTAGACTATTCCAAAGATTGTCCGCTTCAGTACGTATGAGGTGTTCTAAATGAAAGCCTCACAACATCTGCTGATGCCTTTTTGCTTTAGAAAGATCTCAAATGGATGGTCTGCATTGCAAAAGCCTGAGATATTCGTTTTCTATACGTTTTGCAATCTTTTCCCAGGCATGGTTTTCGATCACATAACTGCGTGCGTTATTCCCAATTTCCTTTAACCTGCGCTCGTCGGAGAGGAGCGCCACAATTTCTTCTCCGAGGTGCTCGGCATCCGTGAGCACACCATTCTTTCCGTTTATGATTTCTTCAAGTCCCCATGCACCCGTAGCAACAACAGGCTTGCACATCGCCATGGCTTCAAGCATAAAGATACTTGAAGCCTCCACTATACTGGGTATCACTGCGATGTCCGCCAATGCAATGTATTCTGCTATGTTCTTATGAGGTATTGCACCCAGAAAATCCACGCTTTCTTTTATGCCAAGCTCATCAGCCAGGTGCAATAGATTGTGGCGTTCGGGTCCATCGCCTATTATAAGAAGCCTGCACTCCTTATTCTCGAGTATGAAAGGCATGAAGCGTATAAGTCTGTCCACACCGTTTTTTCTGACAAGCCTCCTTGCTGTCACAAGGACAGGGCATGGGTAGGCAGAGGGAACCGGTTTAATTCCCGGATGGAACTTCTTGACATCAACCCCATTGTAAATCACTTTGATC
The DNA here is from genome assembly GCA_027460535.1 of Candidatus Methanoperedens sp. Lineage (NCBI taxonomy): Archaea > Methanobacteriati > Methanobacteriota > Methanomicrobia > Methanosarcinales > Candidatus Methanoperedentaceae > Candidatus Methanoperedens > Candidatus Methanoperedens sp. The sequence goes on along the minus strand of JAPZAR010000025.1, from coordinate 27,329 downwards.
TTTTCTGTTTGTGCACCCCATCTGAGTACTTGTTGAGCAAAGTAACCGCCTGTATGGATTTGAACGTCAGACATATGGGCGAGCGCAGGCGCAAGGATGCGTTCTACCGATCTATAGAATACAGCAGCCGCAGGGTTCACGAGTAAATCCCATTCTGGATAGTAGGAGCCATGAATAGTATTCACGGCAACCCCGCCGTACCTTCTTGCAAGGATGTTCGCAGCGATCCCGGAAGTGTACACATGCCCGTGGTATATGTCATATCCGCTCAGTTTTTTTGAGAGTACGACGGGTAGAAATGCAGCTTGCCTGGCAAGCGAAAGTCCGCCACGGGAGCGGGCAACTCTAAGAATATTACAGAAATCCATGTTAATAAAGTGAACTCCATCCTGCATGTATTCTCCACATGTTCCATCTGCTCCTGATACAACAGTTACCTCATGCCCCAGCGCAGCAAGGTGGCGCGAGAGTTCGAAAATAGCAACCTCCACGCCCCCAATTCGTTTCAGCGGATCAAGCTCATATATCTGAAGGATTTTCATGAATCTCCGAAAGTGTTATGGTCCCTCCAGTAAGGTTCAGGATTTGCTCTAAAAGGTTCTTTTTAAAGACGGTTTCATAAGAGGGATGAATGTAGAAAACAAAATATTCGCTCTTACAAAGCTCTTTTACCCTCGTTATTATATAGCTGTCATCTGCGCCTAATTCGCCCGGTGAGGGCATGCTAACTGGAACCTGCATGGTTTTTAGACTCTTGCCATTTATTTCCGGATAAAATACTCTGTCACCATAAAAGTCGCTGGAATAATCAAAACCAAAATCATCGAGTGCGAGGAAGTATTCATTGCTGGTCCGAAAACCTGGTGAGGCAAACGAGCTTGGAGGGAAGCTGAACTCATTTTCGAACAGCTCGCACCCTTTTGATATCATTGTCGATACCTCCTCCCTTCTTTTCCCTTGAAGAAAATTCATCCATTCGTAATGCCTGTAACCATGAAGCCCTATCTCATGGTCGGTATCAATGAGAATTTTAAGATTAGGATGTGATTCCACATGTTTCTTTAAAAGCCCGTGGAAAAACCCCATTCCATATCTTCTGAGAGGCAGGTCAAAGATTTTTTTTCCTGCATAGTGCCCGATATTCCGAAATGTATCATCGGGACCTGTAGCAATAAAAAAAGTTGCTCTGGAATCATATCTTTCGAGAATATCAAAAAGTGCAGGAAGTGCCAGAGCATCAGCGATACAGTCAACATCGACCCTGAGCCCGGCCTTCATGCAAACCACTTTTGGACAACGGGAAATATATACGGCATCAAGGAGACGAGAATAATATTATTCATTCCGTGCATTACTATTGGACCGACGAGACTTCTTGTTCTGTAATAAAAGTATCCCAGAAGTACACCCGCGAAAAAAGTGAATGCGATCTCATAGGATGAGCGCCATGTCATATGCATGATTCCGAATATAGCACCCTGTGCCAGGATCGCTGTTCTCAAGCCGAACACTTTTTTCAGGTCATTCATTATAATGCCTCTGAACAGGAGTTCTTCTGCCAGAGCGACAAATAACAGCATATAAAGCACATCACGAAACAAAATCGTGATTTCAAAAGATGGGAATGATGGTGAAGGCATGAGGATTAAATATTCCATAATCCCGGTTGGAATACCTAATGCTGCACCGATGAGAGCGTATTTCAGTGCGCCTTCTGAACGGAACCCAAGCTCACGAAGGTCTATATTGCGCTCGTTTATGTGCCAGAAGCAGAGGGCAAGGATCAAAGAGTAAACCGCAGGTAAGAGGTACTGCTGGTTGATGAAAAACCAGGGGAGGGATGAGGTAAAAAGCACATAAATTGGTATTAGCGCAAGAGATTCTGCCGAATTTACGAAATCTCCTTCCATCCTGGTGACTGATATTGTGACATAAATTGCGATCGTAATAAAGAGAGAGAGCACTATTCCGTAGCTTACATCCCTGAATGCAAATATATACTCGGACACAATGATGGCAATAAAGATCAAAAGAATAAAAAATCTGGAGCTTACGTGACTGAACTCGAGTTTCTTGGAAATGTAATTAAACATGGTAATGTTTCAGTACTTTAAGTTATATAATCATACTGCCTCTCCGCATCATCTACATGTAGTGATAATTAGCATGCAGTGTTAATGATTATGATAATTATATTTATTTACCGATAATTTTAAATACCTTTAAATGCAATGGTTAATTGTCAACTCTAAAATAAGAATCGTATTCACAGTTATAATAACTGTCGATCCTAGAGTGGAGAGTCATAAAAAACGCAGGTGGTCGTCATGTGTAATGTCAATAAATTTCATCAAATTAGGAGGAATAGGAAATGAGTAACGGGGGACAGCGTGGACTTTTATTCAAGATAGTTGTGTTATGGTTTGCGATTCTAATCCTTGGCAGCTTTGCTGCAAGTTTGCAGTCACGCCTGGATGCGGTCGCGATACGGGCAATGCCTGAGGCGCCCAGACAAGGGGAGCCAATCCTTGTAACCTTTTTCTTGAACAATCCGTCACATACAGAGGCGGACACTCATTACGGCCTTTATGCGAACGGTGAGATCGTGATGAGCGGCACTGCAAGCCTTGCACCAAATGCAGGCAGGCAGTTCCAATACGTTTACAGCAACCCATTGAAAACCGGGGAGCAGGTCACATTCGTGGCGAAAACACAATCCGATAGCGGAAATTCCATAACATCCCTTTCAGTTCCTGCATATCATCCAGCGTTATTGAGCAGCTTTGTTTCATTTGCCACGTTTGCCACGTCAGTGGTTAGTTCGTCATCCGCAAAGACGAGTTCTATTAATTCCATGGCATACTACGATGGATCCTTCGTCACGCACAATGCGCTGAACGTAGGCCTGATAATCAGCATTGCATTGATAATCCTGCTTATATATATGGAACTCTCAGAGCCGCTTGCCGGGAAGCGCCAGAGTGCCGTCGGAAACCTGCGCACCAGGTTCGGCAGGCTATCCAGCGTGCTGTTCATAATATTCGTAGGAATGGTGCTCACGCAGATTGCTTTAATCATTGGAGGGGTGAGATAAATGAGAAAATTAGTATTGCTTGTAATTATTATTTTTTTGTCTGCCAATGCAGCAAGTGCACCAGGTACTTATAAATATACCCATACTCTGACAGGTACAGCTACGCCGCCAGGTAGCGATAATTTCGCTATAAACACTCTTGTGACAGATACGGTAACTCCAAATCCATCTTCTGCGAATTTTATTGGTAATTCCATGAGCTTTAATTGGGTTGTTGGTAGCAGTACCGTATCTACTCAATGTATTGCCAATATTGGAAACCAATATATCAGTTATTTTACTCCAGGTCAAATAAGTAATAAATGGAAAATTAACGCTAAAGAATTTTCTAATGGCTTTTGTAGTGGTACGCTTGCACAAGGCAGTAGATACAGTAGCTCCTCCAAAGGATTTGAGGTAATTGCAGCCCCTGAGTTCAGCAAATTTGGTTTGGCTGTACCCCTATTGTTAATTGGAATATTTTATACGAGATTGCGGAAAAGTATACTTAAATGAATCTTAAATTAAAATATGTTTATATATTTTTACTATTGATTCTGGTAAGTATACTGATCTTCATTGTTCAAGGAGTATACCAGCAGGAAACAAAATACACGAAACCCGTAGAGTTTAACAGAGTGGATGGTTATAGCGCACAACTCGGAAAGATATCAGATATCTCAGTCCGAATAAATAATGGTGATGCCATCAGCCATAACTACACGGTTCGTGTTTTTATGAATTCCATTTTTATTACCAATGAGACCGTTGAAGTCATGCCAGATCTGCCATTCTCATTCTCCATGACGCTCCCCACTGAAAGACAGTACGTAAACGATACAATCATTGAAGAGCCTGTACATAACATCTCTTTTGCAGTCTATCGCGACGACCATATAGAGCCTGTAGACACCATTGAGTACAGGTTCGATTGATTCGAAAGATTTTTTGACTCCTGCACCACTATGAACCTGATGGACATTACGCTGAAGCAAAGGACCGGGTACTTTCTCATATTTGCCTCAGCCGCGGCAGTCCTGTTTAATCCGTTGAAATCACTGGCAAACCTGTCGCCTGAATACTTTACACTCAACGGCGTGTATCCGTGGGCAGTGCTATTTCTCTGCCTGATCTTTTTATTCGCAAAGCGACGCGAGATCCATGATGCCAAACCTGCACCTTTGTTTGCAGCAGGCGGGGCGGGGATCATGATAGCTTCTTTCTTCCTGCCTGCAGTGGCTCCGGAATTTGAAATATTCCGCCTTCTCCTTGCATGGACAGGACTTGCGTTCGTATTTTTCGGCGAGGCTGCTTCCCTGCCCGCGCTTCTTCTGTGCATATACGGCTTTGGAATAGCGTTTCCTAAGCTTGTGAATACTTTTGCAGGAGTGCAGTATGCTCAGGCTACAACATGGGTGGTCTATACTATTGCGAAGAACTTTATCGCGATCACAACCAGTGGTACAGCAATTTCAATGACCACGCTTTCGAGTGAAAGCCTCGTGGTGATCATCAATGCCGAATGTTCGGGTGCTGCCTCGATCTCTGTATTTCTTGCGGTTTTTGCCCTGATGTCCCTGGATATTCCGCTTCCAAGAAAGCAATGGGCAGCCATGTTGCTTTTTGGCATCATTGGCACCTCAATCCAGAACCTTTTGCGTATTGTGCTGCTATTGTTTGCGGGCTACTATTTCGGACCTTCCGCAGTGGAGGGCGGGGAGAGTTTTGCTGGATACATTATCTTTCCGCTATGGTACGCCTTCTTTGCCCTTGTTTACCTGAAGTTTGCAAGGAGAAATCGAATGCGTACCGGACAGAAAATGGCGAATTCTTTTTTTTAAACAGGTATAAATAATTAGGAAATAATAATGCAGAACATAATCAGGCATAGCGCTGGCGGCTTACGGTTATACGTTAGCTGAGTTTATATTGAAATTCGAAAATAACCGTGATATCCATGAGAAACAAAACCGCAGATGAACGCAGATTTATAGCGGCGCATTGCGTTCATCTGCGGCTAATCATTCTTAAATTACAGAAATTCAAGAACCATGCTATAGATAGTTATGAACTGGATTTTTTATGTATAACATGATATATCTGCCAATGAGCACTTGCCATACATGCAACTATCAAGCTGATAATGCCACTGTCCTTGATATGGGCCAGGAAAACATTCCTTGTATCCCTCCACTGAATGGTATCGTGCTGTAAAATTGTGCATGCTGCCTTGGGGACATGGATGAAGAGGTATAATCATAATGATTATAATTTAGATTATTTAATAATTAAGAAAAGATTTATATAGATTGAGAACCTTTAACTGCAATCCTTCCCGCATTCAATGAGGAAGTATCCATAGGCAGCCTGGTACTCCATTGCAGACAGCATGCCGACTGTGTTATAGTTGTCGACGATGGAAGCAAAGATCATACTGCAGAGATAGCTGAGATGGCGGGGGCTAAAATTATCCGCCATCCTGCAAACAAAGGAAAGGGTGCTGCGCTTAAGACAGGTTTTGAGTTAGCAGCACAGAATGGTACAAAGGTCATAGTTATCCTTGATTCCGACGGGCAGCACGACCCAGAAGAGATCCCGAAGCTCGTGGCTCCGATCCTCGCCGGGGAGGCGGACATGGTGAACGGCAGCAGGTACATGAACGGCAATGGAAAGAACACACCTTTTTACCGCCGTATAGGTCAGAGCGTGCTTGATAGGGCTACCAACCTGAACAGCGGGCTTCGTGTTACCGATACCCAGAGCGGCTTTCGTGCATTTGCAGCAAGTAAGGCGCATGTGTTCAACTTCAGGCAGAATGGAATGGCCATAGAGAGCGAGATGCTGATGGATGCAGCCAATGCAGGGCTGAAGTTAAAAGAAGTGGAGATCGGGGTGAGGTACGATGTTGATTGCTCCACTGAGAATCCCCTGGGCCATGGATTGAAGGTCCTGGTCAGAGTGCTGCAGGATATGGAATTAAATAGACCAATGTATTATTTTACGGCCCCAGGCATAGCGTTCATGGCAGTTGGATTGGCCATGGGATTGAGCTATATACGGGACTTTTATCTGGGAAGCAGCCTTCGGTTCGGACCAACGCTGTTGATGATATTGCTGACACTGATAGGGTCTCTTATGGTATTTACAGGGATCATACTGCACTCGATGTCGAAATTGATCCGGGAGAAACGGGAAGTGAAAGCGTGAGCCTTGCAATAATCCTTGGAACAAGACCTGAAATCATAAAAATGTCTCCGGTTATAAGGGAATGCGAGCGAAGGGGCCTTGATCATTTTATCCTTCATACAGGCCAGCATTATTCCTACAGCATGGACAGGGTTTTCTTCGAGCAGCTTGAGCTCCCGGAGGCGAAGTATAACCTTGAGGTCGGTTCTGGAGCGCATGGCGAACAGACGGGCAAGATGATGGCAGGGATCGAGAGAGTGCTCATGAAAGAGAAGCCTGATGCTGTGCTGGTGCAGGGTGACACCAATACCGTGCTTGCGGGGGCGCTTGCAGCGTCCAAGCTGCACATCAAGGTAGCTCACGTAGAGGCAGGTTTGCGGAGCTATGACAGACGTATGCCTGAGGAATTAAACAGAGCCCTGGCAGACCACGCGTCAGATTACCTCTTCGCACCCACAGAAAAATCCAGGGAAATATTGCTGCATGAAGGCATCCCTGAAGAGAAGATATTCGTTACCGGGAACACGATCGTTGATGCAGTCAACCAGAATTTAAGGCTCGCAAATGAGAAGAGCACCCTGGAAGAATTGAACATTGCACCAAAAGAATTTTTCCTCGTAACGGCGCACAGGCAGGAGAACGTGGACGACCCTGCAAGGCTAACCGCGATGTTGAAGGGCATCGAGAAACTTAGCCATGAATTTGATATTCCTGTTATCTATCCCATCCATCCCCGCTCAAGAAAAAAAATGGATGAGTTTAGAATCAGGACAAATGGATATATCAGATTGATCGATCCCGTGGATTTCCTTGACTTTTTGAAGCTTGAGAGCAGCGCGCGTCTTGTCCTGACGGACTCAGGAGGCGTTCAAGAGGAGACATGCATCCTTGGCGTGCCATGCGTTACCCTCAGGGATAGCACGGAAAGGCCTGAAACTGTTGAGGTTGGATCGAATTTGCTTGCAGGGGTTGAGCCTGAGAGGGTAGTGGAGTGTGCCAGAAGCATGCTTGCAAAGGGGAACGGATGGAGGAATCCATTCGGTGATGGGAGGGCGGCCGAGAGGATTGGGAGGGTGATGGAAGCAAAGTGGAGAAGTGGATAAAATGTACCTAGCGAGTTTCTAATGAACATCTTAATAACATCTATAGTGGATTTGAAAAAATCCCAACATAATAGACCCCACCATTTTGTCAAATATCTATCGAAAAAGCATAATGTTACAGTCTTGAGTTTAAATGATTGGTGGAAGGGCGGGCAGGATGACTTAGAATCATATTCAGAATACTTTAGTGAGATATTCAATAGAGTTGATTATCGTCATTTGACTGATAAGAAAATAAGTCCTATAATCCAGGAAGTTTTTTCAAGAAATAAAGTCACCAATCTTATGAAGGAGAAGGACTTCGAGGTCCATTTGAATTATAGCACTCTGGTGTCGGGTTATTATGCTGCTAAGAAACTTGATACAGTATATGATATCGCGGATGATCTTAGCGCCATGATCAAAGAGTCGCCTCAAATTCCCTCTCTGTTGAGATCGGTTGGAGGAATATTTGGAGATATTATGCTTAAAAAGAATATCAGCATCTCTAGCAAGATAACTCTTACCACGGATAATCTTGGAAAAACCTATAGTATCCCCGAAAATAAATCTGAAATTATCTCAAATGGCGTGGATACGAATCTGTTTAGAAATTATGGTCAAAAGATGAAAGAAGAGCTGGGTCTTAATGGCTTCATCCTTGGCTATGTTGGGGTTTTGAGAGAATGGATCGATTTTGAACCTGTTTTTTCAGTATTGAATGAATTAGAAAATGAAATAAATTTGGTCATCGTGGGAAAGGAAGGAAGATTTAAAGAAAATATAGAATTGGCTAAGAGATATGATCTGAAGGATAGGGTCAAATTTATTGGTATGGTTCCTTATTCTCAGGTGCCGAAATACATTTCAGCGATGGATATATGCTTGATTCCTTTCAGGAAGAGCGCAATATCGGAGAGTGCCGTTCCTTTGAAATTATTTGAATATATGGCATGCGAAAAACCAATTATTTCTACGAGGTTGAGCAGCATCGAAAAAGTGGCACGTGATAAAATATTATATGCATCAAATAAGGAGGAGTATAAAGATAAGATAACTATGCTATTTGAAGATGACAAACTGAGAAGGAAGATGGGATTGGAAGGCAGAAGTTTTGTAGAAGAAAATTATGATTGGGAGAGGATTGCAGGAAGGATGGAAATGCTTTTACTGCAAATATGATGGATGAGGAAGAAATATGAAGATACTTCTCATACAAAACAGATTTTATCCATCACTCGGAGGCGCTGAAAAACATACATACCTATTATCTAAATACTTATATGATAAAGGGCATGATGTGGTAATTTATACGACTACTAGTCTTTCAAAAGAGGATGTTGTATCCTTAGTGTTTACTCCGCCGTTTATTTTCAAATCAAAGATTAAAACGCATCTCCCCAAAAATGACATTATCAACGGGGCTTTTATAAGAAGATTTAACATGCAATTTAGGTTTTGGAGCTTTAATTGGATTCCTGAGATGTTTAAAGAATTAAAAAAAAATACACAAGAATTTGATGTAATCCATGCTCATGGATACCATATATCTACATCTCTGGCAGGATGCTATTATGCAAATAAGTTTAAAAAACCATTCATATTGACAGCACATGACTTAATAATCCCTACTAATTTATCATCTGACGCTAAGTTATTTAAAAAAGTATACGACAAAACCTTTGGGCGATATCTACTAAAAAATTCTAAACGGCTGATTGCGTTAACAGAAGACCATATACAGCAGTATAATGAAAGGGGGGGAGATATAAATAAAATTAAAATTGTTCCAAATGGAATAGAATTGGATGGTTATAAAAATATAAACATAAATAAAAATGCAATAGATAAGTTTGGAATTAATGATCAGAACAAAATTTTGCTTTTTGTAGGAAGAATAGAGAAATATAAAGGAATACAAGATATAATAGAAATAATGCCGGAAATTTTGAAAGAGTTTCCAAAAGGCAAGTTTGTTATCGTTGGAAAAGATTATGGATACAAAAAAGAGTTGGAAAAAATTGTAGGAAATCAGAATCTAAAAGATAAAGCTATTTTTGCTGGAAACGTGTCTGACGATGGGTTGATAGGCCTCTACAAAAGGGCAGATATATTTGTTCTCCCCTCAAAGATGGAGGGGTTTGGGATAGTGCTTTTAGAGGCGATGGCTTCAGGTACTCTATGCATAGCTTACTCCATTCCTGCCGTTAGAAAAATAATTAAAAATAAAGAAAATGGGGTATTAGTAAATGATAAATCAGAGCTTCTTGAGCGTATTTTGTATTACTTAAAGAATCCTGATGAAAAAGCAAAAATTGAAAGAAATGCTTTAGAGTATGTAGAAAATTATGACATAAAAAATATAGTAAACGCCATCGAAGGTGCTTATACGGAGGCTATAAATGAGAATATGCTTAGTAGGTGACTTCTCATCGCCGGATGAAGCAAGGAAAGTTATGGGACACCATTTATTGAGAGAGCTATCAAAAAATAATGAGGTAAAGCCACTAAATATTCAAGCGACTCTATCAACCAATTTTTGGAATGAAATAAATTCATTTGACCCTGAAATAATACATTATATTCCTGGAGCTTCCCCTTTGAGTTTTTTAATTACGAAACTGATGAAAATTCATTCTAAGAATGCAAAAACGGTAATGTTTTCATCGCTACATGCGTTCCACAGTTTCTCTCATGGCTTTTACTATGGTTTTTCATCTATTAGCAAGAATTTTATACCATTTTTTAAGACGGATTTGGTATTAGTTCAATCAGACGAGCCAGAAAAAATTTTTACAAAGCTTGGATGTAATGTTAAATTCTTTGTATCCAGCGGTGTAGATATCAAAAAATTCCATCCGGCATCAAGAAAAAGTAAAGAAGAACTTAGAGAAAAATACAAAATATCTTCAGAAAAATTTGTCGTATTGCATGTAGGGTCTGTAAGAAAATGGAGAAATGTTAGCATCTTAAAGGAAATTCAGAACAATCAAGATGTTCAAGTTGTTTTAGTTGGTAGAACTTCAACAAAATTCGAGGTAGATGTAGCATTAGAGCTAAAAAGAATAGGCGTTGAGATAATTAATGAATATATTCCAAAAATAGAGGAAATATATGCTCTTTCGGATTGTTATATATTCCCGACAACTGATCCAATAGGAAGTATAGATATACCACTGTCAATATTGGAGGCGATGGCGACCAATCTGCCTATCGTTTCCACAAGATTTGGTGGATTGCCGAGAATTTTTAACGAAGGGGAGGGGTTTACATATGCTGATACTAAAAAATTTGCACAAGAAGTGAAAGAGTTAAATGACGGGGAAATTTCAGTCAAAACTCGGGAGCTTGTTCTTCATTACTCATGGGAGAACATATCCAAAAAATTAGATAAGATATATTACGATCTTCGCAATTCAACAGATAAGAGTGATGAATGATGAAAGAAATTATTTATAAGAAGCTACTTGGTGGAGGTTTAGAAAAATTTTCGACTTTGGGAGAATTGAAGTGGTACATTTATAATGGTTATGAAAAGATCACAAATCCAAAAATCTGGAGCAATTTAATTCTTCAGAAATTAGAATTTAGATTAAAAAGGACGAATCTAATGTCCAGGCCTTATGTCATCCAAATAGAAGAAACGAATAAATGTAATTTAAATTGCCCAATGTGCTATCGTCTACTACAAAACAGGAAATTTGGAGAAATGGATTACGAAAATGCTAAAAAAATAGTGGACCAATTTCCATATTTATTGTGGATAAGTTGGGGTGGATGGGGTGAGCCTTTAATATGCAAGGATTTGTTCAAGATCATTGATTACTGCAATGTCAAGAGAATCGGAACAGGTTTTATTTCAAATGGTACATTTATAACGGATGATAATATAGAAAAAATAATTAATTCCAAATTTTTAAGAATGGGTATTTCTATAGATGCAGTAAATCCAACAAAGATTAGAAATTATAAAGATTTCGAAAAAATAAAAGAAAATATCCAGTCATTGACCAAATCTACAACTTTCTATAAAAAAAATATGCCTTTAAGATTCGTTACAACCTTGATGAAAGAAAACTTAGATGATCTAATTGATATTATAATTCTTGCAAAAGAAATTGGAGTTAAACATGTACACATACACGGGGTTGGTATTTATGACGACAAGCTTCGCCGGGGCAAATACGACATGCCTTCTAAAAGAAATATCGAAGATATGTTAAAAAAATTATTAATTATAAGTAAATCTCAAAATATTAAGATTACTCATGTAGGTCTTTTTGAAGATAATAACAAAGTAACCTTATGCAAATTTCCTTGGACTACATGTTTTATCTCATGGGATGGTTTTGTTCATCCATGCTGTATGAACCTTACTAAATCTTTTGGCAATGTTCTTGAGATACCATTTACAGATATATGGAACAATAAGGATTATCAAGAATTTAGGCAAAACATGATAAACCGCATTCCTGATAAAGTTTGTAGGGATCGTTGTGGAATTTAAACTTATGAAAAATAAAGGACTTCTTATCTGCTTTACTGGAATCGATGGTTCAGGAAAAACAACTCTTGCTAAATCATTGGAAGCGTCTTTAAAGGATTCTAGAAAATCGTGTAAATACTTCTGGTGTGGTTGGCGAAAGTTTGAAACACCTCTGTTTAAATCTATTGTAATGATGACAAAAAATTTAGCAAAGAATAAAAAAATTATAATCCGTCAACCATCATCAAATAATTTTCTATTCTATGTAGCATGGCTAGATTATTTTGTCAGAGTGTTTCCAAATCTTTTGGTCTCGTTATATAGATATGATGTTGTGATAGTTGATCGGTACATCTACGATATCATCATCGGATTCTCAATGAATGCTAAATCCAGCAGAGGAGAGATGAATAATACAACAGAATTTTTTAGTTTATTTCCTAAGCCTAGCATTATTTTCTTTATAGACCTTCCTATCGAATTGGCATATGCCAGAAAAGATGATATTCCGTCAGTTAACTACTTGTCTCAAAGGAAAACGATGTATTTGGAATTGCTTAAAAATTACCAAAACAAAACGATAGTACTCGATGGTATTAAATCTAAGAAAGAACTTACCGACACAATATTTGAAATTGTAATGGGGGTAGTGAAATGAAAAAAGTGCTGATAATCGGTATAGACTCTTTGGATCCATGTTTACTTAATGGATTCATAGACTCTTTACCAAATTTTAAGAAATTGATTGAAGAAAGTCCAACCATTAAAATAAAGTCGGTTTTTCCTCCTGATACTATACCTGCCTGGATATCTATTTACACTGGCTTGAGTCCTGCTGAGCATGGAATTATTCATACTTTTGATTTATTTGAATCCGATTGGCAAAGTATATCGAACCTGAATATCGATGCATTCAAAGGCAGAACATTTTGGGATATAGCCAGTAAACAAGGTAAAAAGGTCTGTATTCTGTTTCCTCAATCTGCTTTTCCCCCATGGGAAGTACGCGGGGTAATGATAAGCCGGTCATTGTATCCAGCAGAAGATCTTAAAAAGAAAGGAATTAATATTGAAAATGGTGGAGTTTTAACTTATCCCAACTCTATTTGTAAAAAATACGACATCTCACATCTGGGAACCCTTTCAGGCAATCATCCCGGCTTTAAAAAATTAGGCAAATTTGCAGAAAAAGCAAAGAAAAAGGTGCTTGACCAAGCTAATTTTGGATTGGACATTTCAAAAAATTACGATTGGGATCTATTCTTTATTTACTTCTCTGAATTGGATATAATTCAACACTTCTTCTGGAGGTATTATGATGAAAGTGATCCTACCCATCCCTTAAACAATCCTTATAAAAATGTGATAAAAGAATTTTATATGCTGTTTGATGAAGTAGTTGGCAGATTTTTGGATGCTCATCCAGATCATATAAAAATTGTGATGAGCGACCATGGGCACAAAATGAGACCTCCTAAAACTGTTAATATAAATGAGTTTCTGAGAAAGAAAGGTTACTTAAAATCTAATACAAGATTAGGTATTACAGAAAAAGTAAAAATCAGAGTTTTGGACTTTGCACACAAAAGAGATTTAACATACTGGCTGGTCAAAATCGGAAAGATGAAGTTACTTTCAGGAGCAAGTAAAAAAATTTACACTTCCTCATCTATGATTGATATTGAGAAATCTATGGCATACTTATCCTATTTTACAGGAGCGAAATCATATTCTGAAGGAGGTATTCACATCAATAACAATTTAGGTATAGCCCATGAAGAATTCACGGATAAGTTGATAAACGAACTTTTTAAGATTCAAGATATTGATACAGGGGAGATGGTTTTTGAATGGGTTAAAAGACGAGAGGAAATATATGCTGGTAAAAATATTAATCTTTATCCGGATATTGTTTTCAAACTCAACGAAAATTATGGTGTTTATTGGAGCGTACATACCCCTATTATTGGTACTTCTTATGAACATAATCTTTCTTCCGGAGGACATAAAGAAGATTCTGTCTTTTTGATTTCAAATTGTAAAAGAAAAATGATTAAAAGTAATATGAGCTTGATGGACGTTGCTCCAACGATATTGGACATTAGTGGTATAAATTGGGAGATGTTTGATTTTGATGGAAAAAGTATTTTTGAGAATGACATAAAAGTAACATGAAACCAAAAGTTGCAGTAATATCATACCCATGGAAATCAAATGCTCCATACAAGTTTTTATCAGATATATTGAAAATTCTCGAACCAATTTCTAGTAAGATTGTGCTAATAAATGGGAACACAGATAGAATTAGTGTAACATCCAAAATAGTGGATGTGAAAGATACTCGCATTAAGATGCATTATCTTAAGGAGATTAGACCGGTTTCATATTCGGCAATTATATGGATTGTGAAATGTATCTTGGCTCAATTCAAAGCAAGTATCGAGGTAATAAAAGTAAGAAAAGAGGTTGATATTGTTTTGTTTTATGTAGCTTATCCTTATTACTTATTACCATTAATTACGTCAAAAATCATTGGAAAAAAGACAATTGAAGTTATAACCAGAAGCAAGTCCAACTCAGTACCCTCTAAAATTCTTAGTTTGCAAGACCCGATATTTTTCATGTTATTAGATGGAATTTCTCCAGAGTCTATGTCATTGATAAGAGAATTAGGTTTAGAGAAATATAAGAATAAGCTTCTTCCTGACGGAGCCAGATTTATAGATATCACTCGCTATAATATAAAAAAGAAGTTAAATGAGAGAAAAAATTTAGTGGGGTTCATTGGGCGCCTCATAAAAGAAAAAGGAATTGTAGAATTTGTTAAGGCTATTCCGATTATTGCAAAAGAAAATAAGGAAGTTATATTCTTAATAGGAGGTTCTGGAGATATGTTAGAGTGGGTAAAGGAAGAGTGCAACGAATTGATGAATAAGGAGGCGATTAACATAACCATCACAGGTTGGATTGGACAAGAACTCCCAGATTATTTAAATGAGTTAAAATTGCTTGTTCTTCCAACATATACAGATGCATTTCCTACTATAATCTTGGAGGCAATGGCATGTGGAACACCAGTTTTGGCAACTCCTGTAGGAGCGATACCATGTTTGATAAAGGATGGAGAAACTGGATTTATTATGGAGAAAAACTCGACTGATTGCATTGAGAAGAATGTTATGAGGGTTTTAATGCATCCTAATTTGGATGTGATCGTAGAGAACGCAAAGAAATCAATAGAGGAGAATTATACTTATGCAGCCGCGATTGAAAGGTATAGAAAAATATTAGAGAATTGCAATGAAGATACAAGTTCCGAACTTTAAAACTATGAGAAATATAGTCTTGATAAACATGTTTTCAGTCTTGCTTTATTGCCATAATAAATCCCGTCCCAAGTTCTCCAGCAAGGTTCAAATTTTACCTTTTATTCTATTCTTCTCGGGCTACATGCTGATTTGTGCTCTATTTCCAGAAAAGAAGATTTGGATGGGATTGATATATTGATCCGGTGATGATGAGTAAAATTATAATCGTTTCTCCAAAAGATGTATATGCTTGGTCAGAGTTGACCGTTATTTCCAAACGGTATTGGTCGGGAAAGGTTAAAAGTAAATTTTCAAAATTCAGTGATGAAAATATAATTATTAAAATCGTATCAATTATCGCTTTTATTTTTATCACATTATCTCTTATTCTCATAAGAAATTCACCTGCGATGGGTTACGAATTATCCATTTATTCGAGCATAAGTCCGCTTGTATGGATATTTTTAATCGGAAGTAGCATATGTGGAGCCGCTATCATCGTCCATCAAGCTTTCACCGAAAATAAAAGTAGCTTCTGGTTGATTGGTTTTTCAATATTATTATTAAGTAATTTTATTATTCTTTCTTTGCATGCGATAAGAGGTTATTTCTCATATAATCTGGGAGACTCCCTGGAACATCTCAAACTAGCAATGGCTATTTTTTTAAAAGGTCATTTCGAAGAAAACAATATTTATCCAATTACACATATATTAATATCGGAAGTTGCAGAAATTTCCGGTATACAAACTGAGGCGGTATTTAGATACACGCCTGCCTTCTTTTCAATTTTATTTATGGTTTTTGTATATCTCCTTGCTACTGCAACTTTACACGGAAAACAGAAAATATTATTGAGTTCTGCATCAAGCGCCGTGTTTTTCTTTTCATATTATCAAATATCCGTATATCCAAGTGGCATTTCTGTTTTAATGTTTCCCTTAGTGTTCTATTTGTATTTCAAAAGTTCAGGAAAACTATCATCACGTTTTAGATTGATTTTCATTGTTTTTTTTATTTTATATCCGTTTTTTCATCCAGTATCGTCGTTAATGCTAATCTTTTTTTTTGCAATATTCGAATTAACAAAAGGGTTGTATGCTAAAAAATTGGAAGATATCTCATTATTTCCAATTTTAATCTCATCTATAATATTTTTTATATGGTTATCCACTTTTGTGTTTTTCAACGAAACGATTCGATCGATTTTTTCTTCGATACGCGGAAGTGCAGAAGAGAGTTACTTTATTGCAGAAGGAGCTAAAGCTCTTCAGAATATAGAAGGGGTTGATTTAGCTGAGCTCTTTCTTAAAATGTATGGAGCTAATGTAATATATATAGTGATTTCATCGATTGCGATAATATTGATTCTAAAAAAAGCATTGAGGCATGAGAGTGGAATAACGAACATGCTTGCATTGTCTGCACTTTTTGTAAGTAGTATTCCATTAAGTTATTTCATTTTTAGTTCATCAAAATCAATGAGTGTGGGCAGGTTACTTGGATTAAATTACATGATGGTAATTGCCCCTATATTAACGGGGTTTGCCCTATCTGAGTTATTCAAAAACTCAAGAAAGAAAATAATAAGCATTATAGCTATAGTAGTAATCGTAATATTATCTTTAACAATTAGTGTATTCAATGTGTACCGTTCTCCCTGGGTAATGCAACAAAACTGGCAGGTTACGTATAGTTATATGTATGGTTCAGATTGGTTTTCAGAACATGGTAGCTCGGATATTATTAGCAATGGTATGGGTTATGTTCAATCTTCTAATCCGGCATACTACAGATATGGTAATGATCCAGAGCGTATTATTCCAGAACACTTCAATTACACGCATTATAATGCACTTGGAGAATCATTTGCTCAAAATAGATATGTAATTGTTACCCAAATCAGCAAGCTAGCTAATGCTAATCCTATATTAGCCAATGCTAGAATGGATCCTGTTATACAATGGGGATTTAATGAAAGCGATTTTAACAAATTTGAAAATTATGACATAAGTGCTAGCATGTTGTACTCAAATGGAGAGTTCTGGGTATATTATGTGAATTCAACTATGAAGAAGATTAACTCATGGTGACAGAAAGGAACCAATACCTTGGACAATCAACTTATATTACCTAAGCAAATATTACAGATTGGTTAACTATTACAAAAGAAATAAATGGAAATTATGATGGAAGAAAAAGAAAAAGAATTAAATAGGATTCGATATATAAAACCATATTTCGAAGGGAAAAAAGTGTTGCACATTGGTTGTGTTGCACATGATTGGAGGGAATCTCTAAAAGAAGATTGGATCCATGATTATCTCATAAAACACTCAAAAGAAGTAATTGGAATAGATATACTAGAAAAAGATATAAAAGAACTAGTTAAAAGAGGTTACGATATTAGATATGCGAACGCTGAAGAGTTTAACCTAAAAATTAAGTTTGACGTGATTTTTGCAGGAGAGTTAATAGAGCATCTGGAAAATTTGAAAGGGTTTTTGGAAAGCTGCAAGAGTCACATGAATCCAGGTTCTATTTTAATAATATCGACCCCAAATTGTTTTGGATTAAGATATATTCTTTGGCATATGCTTGGACGAAAGTTTGTAAATTCAGAGCATAAATGCTGGTTTGACTTCTGGACTATACGTCAATTACTTGAGTTTCATGGATTTGAAATCATTACTGAGGATTATTTACTCTTAGACTCGCCGAAATTAAGAGGATATTTAAATATATTTTTACAATTAATAGAGAAGATATTCCCTCGATTTTCACCTGTATTAATAGTTGTCGCGAGATATAAACTATGAAACCTGCTGCTATTTTTAGTCTGGACCTCGAGCTGCTTTGCCAATATGGTTTATATCCTAAACATGAAAGAATAGGTATGCTACATAATAAAGTTTATGAAGTAAGAAGCACTATGAATAATTTGTTAAAAATCTTCGAAAAATATAATATTCCTGCGACTTGGGCAATTACAGGGCATGTTTTCTTGGATCATTGTGAGAAAGAGAATGGAATTCCTCATAAGCATATGCCTCGATTTAAAGACGATTGGTACTCCTGGGATCCATGTTCGAATATCTCAAAAGATCCTCTGTATTATGGAAAAGATATTGTGGAAAAAATAATATCAAGTCGAGTTAAACATGATATTGGGTATCATTCTTTTTCGCATGTTCGATTCTCTGAATGCAGCCGCGAAGTTGCTGAAGCAGAAATACAAGAAGGTTTAATGTTGGGAAAAGAGTTTGGACTTAATTTTAAATCTTTTGTGTTTCCAGAAAATAAAATTGGACATATTGATATATTGAAGCAAAAAGGATTCGAAATATACAGAGGACCTAACCTTGCTGGGAAAAGCATTAATAAAAATATAGCCTTAAGAGCTATAAATTTTTTTTCCACTAAAGTAGTTGCCCCAAGCGTAGTACCCATATGGAAAGACGGTATATGGGAAATTCCAAGTTCTATGATGTTTTATGATTCATTATTTCCATACACATTGGTATTGAGAGCCAAATTAGGAGTTCAAAATTCCATAAAATACGGAAGGATATTTCACATGTTTATGCATCCAGAAGACTTTGTAATCGATGCTAGTTTACTAGGCAAACTAGAGCAAGTCCTTGAGTTTGTATCACAAAAAAAGGATGAAAAAAATATTGAAGTCATTACAATGCGGGATTTAGCGTTTATTTTAAACAAAAAACTTTAGCAATAAATTTTTAAGTGTATAGATGGCTAATTGATTTATTTGATCGAACAAGCTGACATTCATCTTAATTTAGTTTAGTAATTGATATATAATAATATTTAGTATTAACAGTCACCAGAATAATACAATGAGATTAGTCTTATCTTTTCCTCCACAAAAACATCCTAACTACAAACAGAGACACTGCTACATTCGCTCCTAACCATGCGTATCCAAGCCCTAATAACCCGTACTTTGAAAGAAATACATATCCAAATCCTATTATCATTATCGTGAGCGAAAAGTTCACATAATTTACCATTCTGATATCCTTCTGGATCTTCTTAATAGAAATATAGATTGACGTCAAGGCTGAGAAAATACTTGATACCGCAAGCAATTGTAGCATCTCAAATGACTGTTCCGAATACTCTTTACTAAACAACAGGAGCAGTTTATTCCCAAAAAGATAGATGAAAACCAACGCGGGAACTAGTAGCAGTATGGTTAACTTCACTGATTTGATGACGTTTTCCTTCAGAGGTAAACTGTGCGACCCTTCCACAAAAAGAGATGTAGAGATTCCATAAGGGATCATAGAAAGTATCCCTGCAATAGAATAAGCCATATAAAAATATGCATTCTTTTCTGCCCCGAGTGTATTCACTATAATTAATGGGATGACTGTTATAGGCGCCATCATGAAGATGCTTGCCACATAATTTCCTAAAGAGAATCTCAGCATTTTTCGTAGAGCAGTTATATCATAATCTCGAGTTATTGAAAGTCCATGTTTTTCCAAAATGTATGAACCAAAGAGAATAGAGATTCCAAAAGCAGTCACAATAGCAGTAAAGACACCAAACACGTCAAGAAAAGTGATTAAAAGCAGTATTGGTATGCGTAATCCGAGAAATAGGTTCTGCATAAAACTTAAATCAGCTCTCCGTATAGCTATCATCCCAACATTTTGCAATGAATAGATTGATGTAATAGTGATGTAGGCGAAGAACATAGGTAAAAACCACCCCACCCTCAAAAATCCGAGTGCTGGAGAAATAATTTTTACGGTTGCGAGAAATATTGTAGCAAGAGCAATAGCAAGTGCTAGTGTTACTCCAACTACAGAGCTATATAATCCATGTTTATTCTTGGATTCAGGCAGATATCTTACAAGGCCCTCGTCCATTCCCAGCCTTGAGAACCCCAGAATAAGCGTAGCCGCCGAAATAGCCGCGATTGCAAGTCCGATATCTTTCGCGGGCATCGTTCGCGCTGCTGCAATCCAAAACAGGAGACCAAATATAGCTGTGAATGCTGAGTTCAGTATCAAGGCCACAGAGTTGCGGTAGAAGGGGTCCTTGTAATATTCTTTAATTTGATTCAGCATTCTAGTTGACTAGATAATTCCTGAGTGATATTTAAAGATATGGTTAAAAGGGTTCTGTTGCGTTAGCGGGACCTGTCAACGGTTGAACCTGTTTTGGTCCAGATGAAACAAAATAGAGGATTTACAGAGTTTCTTTTGAGAGGAAAAAATAAAACAAAAGTGGAATTCATTATGATGTGTATTGTTCATAATTGAAAAAATAGGGGGGTTCCTGAAAAGAAAGCTAAAGACATGAATGAAGTACTTTGAAAGGGAATTTAAATGAACAATAGTGGCGAAATTATGATAAATTTTTCCGATAAAATATCATTTTTAATGGAATTAGGGGCATTGTCTATATTTTGAACTCGAATTAAAGGTGAAGTGAGTTTTTTGTTGATATTTTGATTTTTTTGGATTTATTGAAGTTATATTTGGGACAGCCTGTATTACAAATTTTTAGGTTAAATTAATGTACTATCTTTAATGAATTTGAAAATAAAGGATTCGTTGAACTCACACCCAACCTCAAGAGCAACTTTCATTTCCCCTGATTCGGTAAGAATTCTATAACATCACCCTTTTCAAATCCTCCGTTGAAAATAAGGTTTTTATCAGTTCCTTCTTCAATCAATTCTATATCATCAAACCAAAAAGTGCCATAACCATTATAGATATTAGCGTTAACAAAAACCTGGGTTGTGTTAATTCTTGTCTTAAATGTTTTTTGGTTCTGCATCCAGTCGTTTGTCCCTTGGCCGAATTCAAGAATAGTTTCATTTGTCTGCTTAGTATCAGTGTCCGCTTCAACTATTCTTATGGAATGTGTCCCTACTGCACCCTCTGTTTTGCCCCAGGCTGAGATCCTATACGTTGTGTTCGATCTCACTCTAATAGGATTACTCATCCATTTTCCTGATATTTTACTTTGGTTCCCAAAAATTTCAATTTTGGCTGAATATTTACCATTGTGAAAAACACTTGAATCCCAAGAGGCATCCTGCTGATACTGCCATCCTTCTACAAAAATTCCTTCTCTACTGGAGGCTGTTATGTATATTACATTTATATCAAGAATACTCAAAGCTGAAATCATTAAAACCATGATTGCGACTATGATAGCTAATTTTTTCATCTCTCTTTTTATCCAGCCATTTCCTTCATACATCGTCCTGATGATCACGCAAACCATAACGGCAAACAAACCAATAATAAGTACTTCCTTATCAGCAATACGATATAAATTTCGAGTATATTCAAGCAATCCTATACCAAACTTTTGATATGATAATGGCCAGAAGAATGCATACCCGGGATTAAATACCAGCACATCCTCAAAAATATGTGCCCCGAACCCGACCCCAGCGAACACGAACGCATCCAGGTATTTGTATCGGACAATCTGCAGCACCAGCGCCGCAAGACCGGCGTAAAGGAGCAGCGCTGCAATATTATGAAAATCTCCGTGCCTTATGCCAAGAACAGGAATGCCCAGCTTATTGAATACCGTGTCTGCGACAATATCGAAATCGGGTGCATAGGCGCTTGCGATGATGATCCATGAATAGTCGCGGCCTGTTTTTTTGAAGTGGATCATTCCTGCGATTATTGCTATGGCAGTGGAGTAGATCCAGTGTTCGAAGAGCATATCTATTTTTAGATATACTATATGAGTATTAAATATAAGCATGAATTGGTTTATGACTCTGGAGGTTGTATAAAACAGCAGCAATTGCGCATAGAGACTTTTAAACTATAAAATTTAAGTAATTTTAAAACATAGTTCAACAAGGATGGCCATCATTTCCATACACCATAGACTATGCCGTTGCATTCAAGAGATTGCATCTGGTTCCTATTGTCATGCCTCCAAAAGTTAATCGATTTAAGTATTTCATTCTTAAACATATCCTCGACTATGCCCCCACGATCGAAATGCGGGACCAATTTCAAGCATTCGTCAGTAAATATGATTCAAGTAAATACTGAGTATATGAGTGAGATGTTCTGTCTTTTGGGGAAGTTGCTCCACAAAAAATACAATTCAACTCGATACTAAATATTTATCGGTATTTAAAAATTTAAAAAATTACCTATAGTCCTATTTTATAACGCATAATGAAACAAAAGAAAATCATTCCAATTCCAAATACGGTCAGAGAGAAATTCAATCATAGCAGGTGTTGAATCATCGTGTATCGTATCCATAAGTTCCAATGGAATTGAATGAGTTCAGCAGCATTTCTGAGCCGCGATTTTTTTTTAGAATAGGACTTTGTTTTTCTAACCAGCCGGATTGACCAAAAATTATAATAGTTATGATAATCATTATGACCATAAAATGAGATTAGAGAAAATATCTGCAATTTTTGTTTTATCTATTTTTATAATAATGGCAATTGGTTCAAATGCCATGGCAGCCAATTTATCACTCGAATTCGTCTATCCCACTGATCCAAATGGTGCACATGTAGGCCGAACATGGACTTATGTCAATGTTACAGTGAACGATACACAGACACCGAACAACTTAACAGCATTCATAGACTGGAACCGCTCGCTTGTTCTCTGGATGAGGTTTAACAATGAAACTGGGGAAAGTTCAACGCTTTTCCGTGACTGGTCAAGTTGGAGCCATAATGGAACGTGTTCTGGAAGTTCATGCCCAGTTAATACAACTGGAAAATTTGGGAATGCATTGCAGTTTGACGGAATTAACGATTATGTAGATGCTGGGAATGATGCGAGTTTACTACCACCGAATATTACAGTATCCGTATGGTTTCGGGCAACGGCACTGCCTGGTTCGTTATTAGGGAATCAAAAATCTGCTCCTTATGAAGGATATAACGTGGGTGTAGGACTAAACACACCCAACAAATTCGGTATGTGGGTTGGCGACAGTTCATGGGTAGAGAGCATATCATCTATTACAACGGGTGTACTTTATCATGGAGTTGCAACTTACAATGGAACTTCAGTATCAATATATATAAATGGAGTATTGGAAAAAACAACAGCACAGAGAGCTAACTTTAATACAACTACAAATTTATTTATTGGTAAAGTTCCGAATGGGAACAATTTTAATGGCACAATCGACGAAGTCCAGATATGGAACAGAGTATTAAGCCCCGAAGAGATAAACGCTTCTTTCAACGCTGGCTCTTACAGATTGTATCACAACATCACAGGATTAGCGGATGGGAATTACGACTACACGGCTTATGCACAGGATTTGTCTGGGAATGTTAATAAGACGGAGACAAGGACTTTAACAGTGAGCACAATCCCGGACAAAACGCCACCTTCAATAACCTTTGTCTCCCCGACATGGAACAACAATTCGCAGAAAACAGAAAACTGGGAGTACGTAAACATAACATTGAATGAGAATGGAGGCAACGCCTTGCTTGAATGGAGCAACGGAACCTTGGCCAATTATACAATGTCCGGTTCAGGAACAAATTTTTATCGCAATATGACAAGCCAGAACGGGACAATAACATACAAAGTGTATGCAAATGACATTTCAGGAAACATGAATGTCTCCGAGACAAGGACAGTGACTCTGAATCATACTGCACCAAGCCCACCACTTTCCATATCTTTTGTTTCACCTACCGATGTAAGCGGCGCATACGTCAACAGGACATGGACTTACGTTAGTGTCACAGTAGATGATTCGGACACTCCCAACAACCTGACCGCATTCATCGACTTCAACCGCTCTTTGGTGGGATGGTGGAGATTTAACAACGAGATTGGGGAGAATTCTACTTTTTTCAAGGATTGGTCTTCTTACGGGAATAACGGAACGTGTTCTGGTTCAACATGTCCGGTAAATGCAAGCGGGAAGTTTGGTTCCGCTCTCCAGTTTGACGGCGTGGATGATTATGTGAACATTCCGCAGATACCTTCAGGTGATTATGTAGATAGCTATACTTATGAAATGTGGATAAATCCTAATAAATTAAAAGGATGGCAAGGATTAATAGGACAATCATATTGGAGGAACACTCTTGCTTTAAATGGAAACGCACTCACTTATATTGATACTAATGATGCGGGGGTTCCCACTGAAGTTTCTACAACTTTACCTTCAAGCAATACATGGTATCACGTTGTTGCTACAATAAATTCGTCAAAAATAATGAAACTCTATGTTAATGGTACTCTAGCAAGTAGTGCTATTAGAACAGGAGATAAGAACGAATCTTGGGATGAATACGGGATTGGAAGAGTACAGATTTATGATGGCGGTTGGACAATAGCATATTTCAATGGTATGATTGATGATATAAAGATATGGAATAAGGAATTGAGTCCAGAAGAAATAAGAGCATCTTACAATGCAGGATTGTATCGTTTATATCATAACTTCACAGACTTATCAGAAGCAACTTACAATTATACTGTCTATGCACAAAACGCAAATGGTAATGTAAATTCTGTAATGAGAAAAGTAACAGTAGATAAATTACCGCCACTAATGACCGTTTCATCTCCATTGAATGTTACTTATGTATTTGGAAATCCTAATTTATCTGTTTCAACTGACACTGATGTACCACAAGTATGGTATTCCATAGATAAAGGTACAAATATTACAGCATGTTATAATTGTTCTTCGTATGATGAAACATTAACCGCATTATCTGATGGGAATCATAACATAACTGTTTGGTCAAATAATAGTCTTGGCCACATTAATTCTACATTTAAGCAATTCGTTATCAAAGCTACTAATTCTCTATGTATAAACGGAACTACGTACGGCGACTTAACAATAGTCGTGCCAACAACCTGTTCAGATATTGAGATGGTAAGATATGGTAACACATCTATTCAAAGTGACTTTACTTTGAAAAATGTCACTCTTAAGATAGCTTCCGATGATACAAATATCTATTCTCTGACAATTGAATCAGGAAATAAAGTTAATATAATAAATTCTAGCATATCAAGCTGGAATGGAACAGATTTCGATAGAAACTCAAGTGATGGTAGAAGTTATGTAGTCATCAAATCAAAAAATAGTGAGATTACCAATTCTAGAATAAGTTTCTTGGGTTTTGGAAGTTGTATTTATCCTAATACAAATTGTGGAGTTTCTGTAGTGGATTACTCAACTATCACTAATTCAACATTTTCAAACAATAGCGTTGGACTTTATGGCATAAATGTACTAGTAAAGAACAACTCGTTTTATGATAATGATATAGGCGTGAAATTGTCTTATTCAGTAATTCAAGACAACTATTTTTCCAATAATGCAGGAGGTATTATAGAAACTGGTACTGGAAGTATTGTTTCAAACAACATTTTAGAGAATGTTAAAGATTATAGTGGATTTTTTATTAAGTCTGTCAGTGCAGTAGATTCTCTTATCTACAATAACAGCATGAGGCAGAGCAATTGCTCAAATATCATATCTGCTATTTATGTTTCAGCTTCATCGAACGTAACAGTTCAAAACAATATAGTAAATACGGCTGATATAGGTCTTTCTATGTTCAGCGATAATAATAATGATAAAATTATTAATAACACTTTTATAAACATGACATGCGATACAGATTCTTATTCCGTAGGTCTTGATATACGCTCTACTGTAAGTAACTTATTAATATCTGGTAACAATTTTTCAAAGATTGGCCATATAGGAATCGAGATACGAGGGAATATCAATAACACGAGAATCTCGAATAATACTTTCGATATGTTACTCCCCTCTGAACTTCCGGGGAAATATGTTACTATTCAGCGTAACATGCCACCAGAGGCGATTAGTATAATATATTTCTATAGCAAGTGGGGAACTCCAGGAACGTCTGATGATAAGTATATTTCAAAAGAAATTAAGAATAATATTACAATTCTCAATAATATATTTGATAACGATACTAGTGTTTTTCTTTATACAGAAGGTGTAACTAATTTAACACACGATTTAACAGATTATTGGCAACGGTCTGTTAATTTTCCCAGATTACAAGGAATCCAGACATATTATATCAACAATATATATGATGAACTTTTAAATTATGGCGATCCGTACAAGTATTATACTGGTGAATATCCCAATAATATTTTCTCTATGGCACACGGTTGGCACACTATTAATGGTGTACCAAGCCCAGGATGGGCTCACTATGTATATTATACAGTTTCAAAGAATAACCTAAGCTTTGCTGGTATAGGTGTAGATTATTGTGATACTGGAGGCATGCATGATTGTACGCCAAATCCTATAGATGAAACATCCTATAAACTCCTTTTAATTAATCCTTCATATACTGCTATGTTGTCTAAGAATACTACAATCTATTCAAATGGAACGAGTGAATTTACTTTATATAACGACTCTGTATGGTATTCAGCCGTAAAAATGACCATAGTGCCATCATCAGATTCGGTAGTAGTTAATGTTTCAAAGTGGAATAGTATAGGTGATTATTTTAAAAAATGGAACGAAAGCAGCACTAATTCTTCGGTAACTACTAGCCATGTTATTGGTGATTTCCCATCAAACACCAAAATAGATATAAAAAAGAATGGGGCTAAATGGCACACCTATACCAGCAACTCAACAGGATATATTACATTTACTTATAATGATGGGTATTCGCAGATACATTTCGAGGCGACTCTTTCATCGTCGAATGACTATATACCGCCATCGCCAACGAACTTGGCAGAAACACATGGCAACTTCTGGGTGAACAACACATGGCGAGCCGGTTCAGGCAACATCACCAATAGTTATAATGTAAGGCATAACGGTACTTGGTCAAACGGCACTGCAAACACTTATTTCAATGCTTCAGTCGGGGCACACGGATGGAGCAATATAACCGTATATGCCTTTAACATTTCAGGCAATGGGACGATCAATACAACGGGTATAAGCCAAAATACAAGGGTTCCAAACAATAATCCAGTCCAGCAGTCAATAGGCAATAAGAGCGTGAACGAAGGCCAATGGCTCAATTTCACAATATCCTCTACTGATGTTGATAATGATGCATTGATCTACAGAACTAATGCAACAAGAGGTTCCTTAACTCAAAACAATTATTCATGGGAACCCACATATTCTGATGCGGGAATATA